>NZ_JBSGFD010000053.1:0-47903 GCF_053603215.1 Kitasatospora sp. NPDC004240
CTGCGCGATCTGGCACAACCGCACCACCGGCCAACCCGTCACCCGCTCATTGATCGCCTACGACCACTGACCGACTTCGGAACTACTCGTCTAGCGGGGGCCGGGGGAGGGGCGGGGCGGCCGGCGCCGAGGAGTGGTTGGGGCGCGCACCGCGTGGGTGCGCGCCCCTTTCGTTCACCGGGGCGGGACTGTTCACCGGGGTGGGGCCGGGGGGCCTCAGGGGCCGGGGCCGGTGGGGCCGGTGGGGTCGGTGGCCGGCGGGGCGGCCGGGTCAGCGGGGCCGTTCGGCGATCACGTAGCGGAAGAGGTTCACCATCCGCACCGAGCCGTCGGGGCGCAGGTACGGCTGCAGCGCCTCCTCCAGTTCCTTCGCCACCTGCGGCAGCCCGGAGAACTCGGCCGCCGCGTCGTACAGCCCGGTGGAGAGCAGCCCGCGCACCGCGCTGTCCAGGTCCGCGTACGCGAAGGGGCAGCCGACCCGGCCGCCGCCCGCCGGACGCAGCCGGGCCGCGGTGAGCAGGTCCTCCAGGGCGCCCGGGGCACTCAGCGCGAAGGGGTCGCGTGCCGTCGCCCGTCCGGCCATCCGGCGCGCCACGTCCAGGACGGAGGCGCTCTCGCAGCGCTCGGGCGGGCCCCAGGCGGCCAGCACCACGTGCCCGCCGGGCAGGGTCAGCCGGGCCGCCTCGGCCACCGTGCGACGAGGGTCGGCGGCGCCGGGGAGCTGCTCGAAAACGGTGACCACCGAGTGGGCCGTCCGGGGGAGGGCGGGGGCCTCGGCGGACTGCCCGGCGAACCGCTCCGCGGTCGCGTCGGCCGCTGCGGGGGTGCCCCGGCCGGGGCCGTCCGCGGGCCTGCGGCCGTCCGGGCGGGCGACCCTCAGCCGGCGGTTCCGGGCCAGCTCGCGCAGCTCGTCCTGCGGCTCCAGACCGGCGACCTGCGCCCCCCGTCCGGCCGCGAGCAACAGGGCCAGCCCCGAGCGGCAGCCCAGCCCCAGCACGCTGGTCGCCGGACCCACCTCCAGCCGCTCGTAGACCGCCTCGTAGAGCGGCACCAGCATCCGTTCCTGGATCTCCGCCCAGTCGCGCGCCCGGGCCGACCGGGCCGCGTGCGCGGCCTGCCCCGGGTGCGCGGAGTGCGGGTGCTGGCCCGGCCGCTGCCCGGGCCGTTGTGCCGGTCGCTCGGCGGGTCGCTGTGCCGGTCGTTGTGCGGGTCGTGCGGTCGTGCCGAGCGCCTGCGCTGAAGCCATGGAGGCCTCCCATCCGGTCCTTCGGTGTCCTGCCTTCGGCTCCCCCAAAGTCCCGCCCCACTCCAGCGAACAGCGGGTCGGGCCCGGCGTCCAGAGGGGTGCAGGGTGGTGCGTTCGTGTCGCGGTCGTGCGCCCCCTCCGCCGGCGGCCGGTCACCACGGGCGCCGGGGCCGTCCGACCGGGTGCGCTGCGCCGCTCGGGCGGGCGGGACGGGAGTGGACGGCGGTGGACGGTGGGGGAGCGGACCGGGGTGCCGGGCGGGCGTGCGGGCGGGCGGGTGTACCGGGCCGGTCGGGGGCGCGCGACCCGTCCGGCACACGGGCAAACGGATTCGAAGTCGGGGCGCGACTCCCCGTACCATTCGGCCCATGGCTAAGGCACCCGTTCTCACCCCCCAGGCGGAAGACTTCCCGCGCTGGTACCAGGACCTCATCAACAAGGCCGAGCTGGCCGACAACGGTCCGGTGCGCGGCACCATGGTCATCCGACCGTACGGCTACGGCCTGTGGGAGCGGATGCAGCAGGAGATGGACGCCCGCATCAAGAAGGCAGGCGCGCAGAACGCCTACTTCCCGATGTTCATCCCGCAGTCGTACCTGACCAAGGAGGCCGAGCACGTCGAGGGCTTCGCCCCCGAGCTCGCGGTGGTCACCCACGGCGGCGGCAAGCAGCTGGAGGAGCCGGTCGTCGTCCGGCCCACCTCCGAGACGATCATCAACGAGTACTTCTCCAAGTGGGTGCAGAGCCACCGCGACCTGCCCCTGCTGATCAACCAGTGGGCCAACGTGGTCCGCTGGGAGCTGCGCCCGCGCGTCTTCCTGCGCACCACCGAGTTCCTCTGGCAGGAGGGCCACACCGCCCACGCCACCTACGAGGACGCCCGCGACTACGCCTCGATGATCCACACCCAGGTGTACGGCGACTTCATGACCAACGTGCTGGGCATCGACGTCGTGCTCGGCCGCAAGACCGCCAAGGAGCGCTTCGCCGGCGCGATCAACACCCTCACCCTCGAGGGCATGATGGGCGACGGCAAGGCGCTGCAGATGGGCACCAGCCACGAGCTGGGCCAGAACTTCGCCAAGGCGTTCAACACGACCTACCAGCTCCAGGGCGCCGAGCGCGAGCACGTCTGGCAGACCTCCTGGGGCGTCTCGACCCGCATGGTCGGCGGCCTGATCATGTCCCACGGCGACGACAACGGCCTGCGGGTGCCCCCGCGACTGGCCGCCGTGCAGGCCGTCGTCCTCGCCATCAAGGGCGACGACGGGGTCATCGCCAAGGTCCGCGAGATCGGCGCCCAGCTGGAGGCCGCCGGCATCCGCGTGGTCGTCGACGACCGCACCGACACCCCGTTCGGCCGCCGCGCGGTCGACTGGGAGCTCAAGGGCGTTCCGCTGCGCATCGAGGTCGGCCCGCGCGACCTGGAGAACGGCACCGCGATGCTGGCCCGCCGCATCCCGGGCGGCAAGGAGCCGGTCTCCATCGACGGCCTGGCGGCCCTGCTGCCCGGCATCCTGGACGAGGACCAGGCGCTGCTGCTGCGCCAGTCCCGCGAGCGCCGCGAGGCCCGCACGGTGGACGTCAAGACCATCGACGAGGCCGTCGAGGCCGCCGCCACCGGCTGGGGCCGGATCTCCTGGGCCGAGCTCGGCCCGGAGGGCGAGGCCAAGCTGGCCGAGCAGAGCGTCTCGGTCCGCTGCATCGTCGCCGCCGACGGCTCGGTGCCGGCGACGGACGACCAGGAGGGCAACATCGCGATCGTGGCCCGCGCCTACTGATCGCGTACGGCAGGGCCGCCGACCGCCGACCGCAGACTGCGGACGGCCGGGTTGCCGACCGCGTACGGCCAGGGTCGCCGACCGCGCACCGCGGCCCGGCCGTGGGGCGTCCTGCGGCCGTGCCGGACGTTCGTACGGTCCGGCACGGCACGGCCCGGCCCGCGGCCGATGGGTCCGGCCTCATGGTGACCCGGCCGCATGGTGACCGGTGTCGCCTCGGCCGCGCCGTGATCGCGGTGCGGCCGGTTGTTCGGGTGGGGTGATATTCGGCTTTATGGACGGTTAGCGGTCGTTAGCAGTTCAGAAGTCGTCTCATCTGCCGACATCCCTACTGGTCGGTCAACTGCCGGTATTAACGGAATAGCGGTACGGTGTACGGCCCGTGGCCCTGTCAACTCGACAGGACCACGGGCCGTACGTCTTGGGGGCGACAGCCCGTTCCCACGGCGGAAAACGAGGCCCGGCGAGCTTCGACGGGTCGAAACCTGCAGGGGGTTGGTCATGCGTCAGATCCGGAGCGCGCAATTCGCGCGCAGTCTTTCATTCCTGGGAGTTTCCTGGGAATTCCCCGGGAACGGGAACACGCGGAACATCGGCTCTCAGTGCATCGTTGGTCTAGCGTGAGCACGACACAGCCCCTCGTTCTCGCGGCCGAACTGGCCGCCGCCTGGAGTGACATCCAGGCCTACCACCAGGACCTCCCCGACCTCGCCTCGCCCGAGGCGCTGATCGGCGAGTCCTCCTCGGCCTGTGGCACCCGGCTCGGTTTCGAGCGGCTCCTCCACGAGGCTGCCCATGGTCTGGCCGCGGCCCGGGACATCCGGGACACCTCGCGGGCCGGCCGCTACCACAACCGCCGCTTCCTGCTCCTCGCCTCCGAGCTGGGCCTGGCGCACCCGGTGGAACCGCACGCCAGCAGCGGTTTCTCCCAGGTGACCATGCTCAAGGAGACGCAGGACCGGTACGCCGAGACCATCGAGCGGCTCGACCGCGCGCTCGGCCTGCACCAGGAAGCGGTGGCCGGCGACGGCTCCACCCGTGCCTTCCGCGGACCGGCCGCGCGGCACGGCTCCTCCGGGGGCGGCGTCCGGGTCAAGGCGGTCTGCGGCTGTGGGCGCAACGTCCGGGTGGTGCCCTCGGTGCTCGCGCAGGCGTCCATCGTCTGCGGCGCGTGCCAGCAACCGTTCAAGATCGCCTGACCGTGCAGGGGCGCGTGAGCGCCGCGACCGCCGGCGAACCGGCGGATCCGGTGGAGTGCTGTGCGGGCGGCGACTCCGGCCGGAGAGTAGTGGTAGTTCGATGATTGGGCTGACCGGGAGCGGGGGCTCCCGGTCGACCTGAACCGTTCGGCCGACGGTGTCGCGTCCCGTCGGCCCCGCCGGGGCGCGTTCCGGGCGCGCTCGGCGGTGTTCCCGCCCATCGGGCAGTGTCTCCCCGGCCATGTGTTGTCCGCGCCTCGTCCGTGCGTCGTCCGCGCCTCGTCCGCGCAGGCCCTGCGTCGTCCGCGCCCAGTCCCTGCGTTTCCGGTGTCCGGAGCGCTTCGCCCGGGCGGATCCGGGAGCGTCGGGGACGCCGGGTGCGGCGGGTGCCGCGTGAGGGCGCTTCGCGCCGGTATGGCAGAATGGACAGCTGAGTACTCGGCAGCCGAGCAGGACCCCTCTCTCCTACGGCTGGCGTGTCCCTTGAACGGCCCGCCCCGCAACCCCACGCGGAGGCACGGCTGCTCACCCACGTCAACACCAGGAGAATCCACTCCCGTGGCAGTCAAGATCAAGCTCAAGCGTCTCGGCAAGATTCGCTCCCCGCACTACCGCATCGTCGTCGCCGACGCCCGCACCAAGCGTGACGGTCGCGCGATCGAGGAGATCGGCATCTACCAGCCGACCTACAACCCCTCGAAGATCGAGGTCGACAGCGACCGCGCCCAGTACTGGCTGTCCGTCGGCGCCCAGCCGACCGAGCCGGTCCTCGCCATCCTGAAGCTCACCGGTGACTGGCAGAAGTTCAAGGGTCTGCCGGCCCCGGCGCCGCTGAAGGTCGCCGAGCCCAAGGTCGAGGACTTCTCGCACCTGTTCGCGAAGGCCGTCGCCGGCTTCGAGGACGCCACCACCGGTGTCGCCATCACCCCGAAGGCCAAGAAGTCGGACAAGGCCGAGGCTGAGGCCGACGCCGCCGCCGAGGCCTGATCGTGATCGAGGACGCCCTCGACCACCTGGTGAAGGGCATCGTCGAGCACCCCGACGAGGTGCAGGTGCGCTCGCGCAACCTGCGTCGGGGCAACACCATCGAGGTGCGCGTGCACCCCGATGACCTCGGCAAGGTGATCGGCCGGGGCGGCCGCACGGCTCGCGCTCTGCGCACCGTGGTCGGCGCCCTCGGCGGTCGCAACATCCGGGTCGACCTGGTCGACGTGGACAGCATTCGCTGACGCTGAACCTGCTTCATCGCTCGTTCAGCCGTCGGGTTCGGGGCCGGCCGGGACGCATGTCGTCCCGGCCGGCCTTCTGTCGTTGCGGGGGCGGGCCGGTCCGCCCGGCGCGGTGGTCCGGTTCCACGCCCACCCGTGCCGAGCCCGTCACTGCGGCGGTCGCGGCTCCCGGCAGTCACCTCCGCAGCCACCTTCGTACTCACCTTTGCACCCACCTCTGCACCCACTCAGGAGAACGATCACCGTGCAGCTCGTCGTCGGCAAGATCGGCCGCGCCCACGGCATCAGGGGGGACGTCAGCGTCGAGGTCCGTACGGACGAGCCGGAGCTCCGGCTCGGTCCGGGCGCCGTCCTGCTCACCGACCCCGCCTCGACCGGGCCGCTCACCGTCGAGTCCGGCAAGGTCCACAGCGGCCGGCTGCTGCTGCGTTTCGCGGGGGTCAAGGACCGCAACGCCGCCGAGGCCCTGCGCGGCACCATCCTCATTGCCGAGGTCGACCCGGAGGAGCGCCCGGACGACCCGGAGGAGTACTACGACCACCAGCTGATCGGCCTGGACGTCGTGCTGCTCGACGGCACTCCGGTCGGTGAGCTGACCGAGGTCGTCCACCTGCCGTACCAGGACCTGCTCACGGTGACCACGCCCGACGGCACCGAGGTGCTGGTGCCGTTCGTCAGCCGCATCGTGCCGACGATCGACCTGGAGAACCAGCGCGCCGTGCTCGACCCGCCGCCCGGCCTGATCGACCTCGACCAGGCCGAGGTCGCGCGCGGCGAGGGCGGGGCCGAGGCGGGCGCCGATGACGCCGCGGATGCCGAGGGTTCCGCGGGCCCCGAGGGCTCCGCGGGCGCCGAGGGCGACGGCCCCGATGGTGACACCGAGGGTGCCGAGGGGGAGGAGTCCCGGTGACCTCCATGCGGATCGACGTCGTCACGATCTTTCCCGAGTACCTGGAGCCGCTGAACGTCTCGCTGGTCGGCAAGGCCCGGGCCCGGGGCCAGCTCGACGTGCACCTGCACGACCTGCGCGGCTGGACGCACGACGTGCACCGCACCGTGGACGACACCCCCTACGGCGGTGGTCCCGGCATGGTGATGAAGCCCGAGCCGTGGGGCGAGGCGCTGGACGCGGTGGTCGGCCAGGGCCCCGAGGGCGAGGTGCCCACACTGGTGGTGCCCACGCCCAGCGGGCGGCCGTTCACCCAGGAGCTCGCCCAGGAGCTGGCCGGACGTCCGTGGCTGGCCTTCGCGCCCGCGCGGTACGAGGGCATCGACCGGCGGGTCATCGAGGAGGCGGCCACCCGGATGCCGGTGGTCGAGGCCTCGATCGGCGACTACGTCCTGGCCGGCGGCGAGGTCGCCGTCCTGGTCATGGTCGAGGCGATCGCCCGTCTGCTGCCCGGGGTGCTCGGCAACGCCGAGTCCCACCGGGACGACTCCTTCGCACCCGGCGCCATGGCCGACCTCCTGGAGGGCCCGGTCTACACCAAGCCCGCCGAGTGGCGCGGCCGCGAGGTGCCGGACGTCCTGCTCAGCGGTAACCACGGCCGGATCGCCCGCTGGCGGCGTGAGCAGGCCTTCGCCCGCACCCTGGCGAACCGGCCCGACCTGGTGCAGCGCTGGCAGTACGGCGCCTTCGACAAGAAGGACCGTGAGGCCCTGAGCATCCTCGGGCTCGCCTGGGACGAGGAACTCGGCCGATTTCGGTCGGTGGCGGCGGATGTGGAAGAATAGGCGGCTGCTGTCTGTCGCTGGTCCTCTCTCGTAGGGGTCACGTGGACCGGTGCCCCCGCCACGGGGGGATCACCGTCAGCCGATGCGGCCCGCAGCAGACCCCATTGTGACGATTTTCCGTGGGCGGCCCGTGGCGCCTGCGATGGAGAGCAACATGAGCAACAAGCTCGCTGCTGTCGACGCGGCCTCGCTGCGTAGCGACATCCCGGCCTTCCGCGCCGGTGACACCCTGAAGGTTCACGTCCGGGTCATCGAGGGCAACCGCTCCCGTGTCCAGGTCTTCCAGGGCGTCGTGATCCGCCGCCACGGTGCGGGCATCGGTGAGACCTTCACCGTCCGCAAGGTCAGCTTCAACGTCGGCGTGGAGCGCACCTTCCCGGTGCACACCCCGGTCGTCGAGAAGATCGAGGTCGTGACCCGCGGTGCGGTTCGCCGCGCCAAGCTGTACTACCTGCGTGACCTGCGCGGCAAGGCCGCGAAGATCAAGGAGAAGCGCGACCGCTGATCCACCGGCCCCCGGCCCGACCGGGGGATCGGAACGCTCGACGGGGCCTACTTGCCGCAAGGTAAGCTCAGCCCCCGATGAGCACGCACGAACCACCCGCGGACCGCGACGGCAGTCCCGCACCCACCGGTGCGGGCTCGCCGTCGCGGTCCGCGGTCGTTTCCGCGGAGGAAGCGGCACCTGCGGAGAAACCGGCGCCCGCTGAGGAGTCCGCGCCCGCCGAGGAGCCGGCGGCCGGGGGTGAGCCGTCGGTCGTGAGGGAGCCGGTGGCCACAGTTGGCCAAGATTCCACGGGCGAGCCGGATCCCTCGGGTTCCGCGGCCACCCCGGAGGAACCGGCGGACGAGTCCCGCCCGCGCTCGCGTGACCTGTTGCTGCTGGCGGGCATCTGCCTGGTGACCCTGCTGCTGGTGAACGCCTTCGTGGTACGCCCGTTCGCGGTGCCCTCGGCCTCCATGGAGAACACCCTCCGGCCGGGCGACCGGCTGATCGCCAACCAGCTGGCGTACGCCTTCGGCGGCCACCCCCAGCGCGGCGACGTCGTGGTCTTCGACGGCCGTGGCTCCTTCCTGCAGGGTTCCGAGGAGGACGACGGCCTCTGGGGCGGACTGCGTTCGCTCGGCCAGGGCCTCGGGCTGGCTCCCGCCGGCGACTCGGTGTACGTGAAACGGGTCATCGGTGTCGGCGGTGACCGGGTGACCAGCACCGGCCCGGGCGGCCGCCTCACCGTGAACGGCGTACCGCTCGACGAGTCGGCCTACCTGGTCCCCGGGGACGAACCCTCGAACGTGGCCTTCGACATCGTGGTGCCGGCCGGGAAGCTGTGGGTGATGGGCGACCACAGGAGCGCCTCCCGCGACTCCCGGGACCACCTGGGAGAGCCCGGCGGCGGATTCGTGCCCGAGAGCAAGGTGATCGGGCGGGCCGAGTGGGTGGTCTTCCCGTTCGGCCATTGGACCAGCCTGGACCGGCCGGCGGCGTTCGCCGCGACAGGGGGGACGGGTGGTCATGGGGACCCGAGGTAAGGGCAAGGTCGCCGTCCGCCCCGGGGAGCGTGCTTCGACCCGCTCCCCGGGGTCGGGGACCGCGCGTGGGGCCGTCCGGGGATCGACGGGTGAGTACGTCCACGGATCGACGGGCGGATCGGACGCCTCCAGCTCAGGGAACCGTCCGGGATCGGAGCCGGGGGCACCCGTCCGCGGCCGGGCCGAGCGCCGCCGCACGGCCCGCCGGGCGGCCCGCCGGCGCAGACGCTCCCTGCTGCGCGAGATCCCGCTGATCGCGGTGGTGGCCCTGTTGGTCGCGCTGATGATGAAGACCTTCATGGTGCAGGTGTTCGTGATCCCCTCCGGGTCGATGGAACCGACCATCCAGGTCGGCGACCGGGTACTGGTGGACAAGCTCACCCCCTGGTTCGGCAGTGAGCCGCAACGTGGCGATGTGGTGGTGTTCAAGGACCCCGGTGGCTGGCTGGAGGTCGACCACAAGCCGTCGACGGACGGCCCGGTGCTGCACGGGGCCAAGCAGGTGCTCACCTTCGTCGGCCTGCTGCCCTCCGAGAGCGAGCAGGATCTGATCAAGCGGGTCATCGGTGTCGCCGGGGACACCGTGGAGTGTTGTGACGACCAGGGGCGGGTCAGCGTCAACGGCACGGCCGTGGACGAGCCGTACGTCGCGCCCGGCAACGCGCCGTCCCGTCAGCCCTTCAAGGTGCAGGTGCCGCAGGGCCGGCTCTGGGTCATGGGGGACCACCGGGAGGTCTCCGCCGACTCGCGTTTCCACATGGGCGGCCCCGGTCAGGGCACCATCCCGCTGAGCGGTGTGGTGGGTCGGGCCTTCGTCATCGCATGGCCGTTGGACCGCCTCCATCAACTTGACGCACCGGGTTCACTCTCCTCGGTGGCGTCGGCTCCGGGTGCGCTCGGAAGGGCGCCCAACTCGGTGGGGGTCGGGCCGGTTCCGCAGGAACCTCCGCTCGTTATGGGTGTGTTGGGCATCCTTCCGCTCGTCGCCCGTCGGTCGAGGCCGTTGCCCGAGTAGAACGGGGCCGCCGCTCACCGCACGGTGACGCGTGTGGGATCGCGAGCCGGATGCCTGGGAGTGATAGAGAAGTGCTGGAGTTGTCGGTACACGGTGTCGGCTGCTCCGGGAGGCTGTGCTGGTGTCAGGCGAGCTCACGATGGGCAGCCCTGAGGCGGGTTCACGGTCGGCGATGTGAACGTGGTGCCCGCTGTGCGGCACTGTGAGCGCGGGCGCGCGGGCGTCCGCACAGCAGGGAGGAGATGTTGTGGGGGATCTGGTGATCGGCGCCCGCTCGGGTGCCGGCGAGCCTGAGGGCTCCGGCGGCCGGGCGGCCCGGTCCGCCGAGTCCGCCGCACCCTCGGCGCACGCCGAGGAAGCGGCGGCCCAGTCCGCCGACGAACAGGGCGAGGGCGCGGGAAGCGGCGCCGGCGGCGCCTCGGACGGTTTCGACGACGAGGCGGTAACGGCGGGTGAGTCCGGGGAGCGTTCCTCGGGCAAGGAGCGCAAGCAGCGTTCCTTCTGGAAGGAACTGCCGATCCTTATCGGGATCGCGCTGGTCCTGGCCTTGGTGATCAAGACATTCTTCGTCCAGGCGTTCTCCATTCCGTCCGAGTCGATGCAGAACACCCTGCAGGTCGGCGACCGGGTGCTGGTGGACAAGCTGACCCCGTGGTTCGGTGCCGAGCCGGAGCGCGGAGAGGTCGTGGTGTTCCACGATCCGGGCGGCTGGCTGAACGACGAGCCGGTCCAGGAGAGCGGCAACTCCTTCGTCCGTGGCGTGCAGGAGGTGCTCAGCTTCGTCGGCCTGATGCCCTCGGCCAACGAGAAGGACCTGATCAAGCGGGTCATCGCGATCGGCGGCGACACCGTCGAGTGCGAGGGCGAGGGGCCGGTCAAGGTCAACGGGATCGCCCTCGACGAGCCGTACGTCTTCCCGGGCAACACCCCCTGCGGCACGAAGCCGTTCGGTCCGGTCAAGGTGCCGGAGGGCCGGATCTGGGTCATGGGTGACCACCGGGCGGACTCGTTGGACTCCCGTTTCCACATGGACCAGCCGGGCGGCGGCACCGTCCCGGTGGACGACGTCATCGGCCGGGCGTTCGTGGTGGCCTGGCCCATCGACCGCTGGTCGACGCTGCCCGTCCCGAGCACCTTCGACCAGAAGGGGCTGGCGGCGGGCGCGCCGGCCGTGCCGCCCGCGGCGGGTGCCGTCGGCGCGGTCGCCCTGCTGCCGGTGATGCGTCGGCTGAAGGATCGGGCGGACCGGAACAGGTCCCGCCGTGACGCGGAGGCCGGGGCCACCCCGGATCCGGGCGCGGCCGCGACCAGCGCGGTCGACACGGATGGGGCGGGCCGGGACGGAGCCGACCGTCTGCGGTCCTGACCACCTCCCTGAACGCCTCAGGTCTTGCGCGGGCCGTGGTACCGACGAGTAATCTGCTCGGACGTGCCACGGCCCGCCGGGTTTTCCGCCCGTGGCCGCGGCCCGCTGCCAGGGTTTCCGGGTCGGTCAGGGTTGGACGGTATCGATGAGCAGTGTCGTGGAGCAGTCCGCGGATCGTTCCGCCGCCACCCGGCCGCGGCCGAAGCGCGGGACCGGCACGGTCGTCCAAGGTGTGGCCGTCGCGCTGGGTCTGGCGCTCCTGTTCGGCGGGTTCGGCGTGCTGGCCGTCGACTACCGGCCGTACAAGATCCCGACGGCCTCGATGTCGCCCACGCTGAAGATCGGGGACACCGTGGTGGGCCGCACCACCGACGGCACCGACATCGGCCGCGGTGATGTGGTGGTCTTCCGCGACCAGGCCTGGGGCGGCGAGCTGATGGTCAAGCGCGTCGTCGCGGTCGGTGGCGACACCGTCGCCGTCACCGGGGCGGACCACCGGCTGACGGTCAACGGCAAGCCGGTGGACGAGCCCTACCTCGCCCGGCCGGGAGCGGAGGGCGGCACGTTCAGCACCGAGGTGCCGACGGGGCGGATCTTCCTGCTCGGTGACAACCGGCAGGGCTCCCTGGACTCCCGGATCCACCTGGAGGTCGACGGCGGGACGATCGCCGCTGGCGAGGTCGAGGCCAAGGTGGAGGCCACCCTCCTGCCGTTCGGCCGGACCGGCCTGCTCGCCCGGACCTCCGCCTTCGACGCGCTCGGCGGCCCGGTCGCCGGTGAGCCGGGCCCGCTGGAACCGGCCTTCTACGCGACCGTCGCGGGCGCGGCGCTGATCGTCATCACCTCCCTGGCGGGCGGGGTGGCGGGTCTCGCACGTCGGCTGCGGCGGACCGGCCGGTCCTGAGCACGCCAGGGCGCCCGCCGATGCCGACGGCCGTCGGACGGGCCCCGGGCGGCGGAGCGGCAGCCGCCACGACTGTCCCCAAGCGAGCCCCGGAACGGCCTGCCGAGTGGCAGGATCGATGACAGCACCGGGGCGTACCGCACCGGATCGCACGGCGAGAACGGGGAGAGCCGCGATGACGGCACAGCGGCGCAGGGCCGCACGCGTCCTGCTGCTCGACAGCCAGGACCGGCTGCTGCTCTTCCGGGGCGAGGACCCGGCGACCCCGGGCGTCACCTGGTGGTTCACCCCGGGGGGCGGTTTGGAGCCCGGCGAGGGCGTGCGCGAGGCGGCCGCGCGGGAAATCGTGGAGGAGACCGGACTGCGGGGCGTGGAGCTGGGGCCGTTGGTGGCGTTCGGCACGGCTTCGTTCTCCTTCCAGGGGCAGCGTTACGACCAGGAGCAGTGGTTCCACCTCGCCCGGACCGCCGAGACGGAGCTCGACCACTCGGGAATGGGTGCCGACGAACACGCTCAGCTGCTGTCGGTGCGCTGGTGGACGTTCGAGGAGCTGCGGGACACCGAGGAGACGGTTTACCCGATCGGACTTGCGGGGTTCATGGGGCGGCTGTTGGCCGAAGGGCCGCCAGTCGCTCCGGTGAGGCTCTGAGCACAGGTGTGGTGGTCCACAATGGGTGGACGTGACAAGTTGAGGGGACGCCTGGATGAGTGCCGAAGATCTCGAGAAGTACGAGACCGAGATGGAGCTCAAGCTCTACCGGGAGTACCGGGACGTCGTCGGCCTGTTCAAGTACGTGATCGAGACTGAACGACGTTTCTACCTCACCAACGACTACGAGCTGCAGGTGCACTCGGTCCAGGGCGAGGTGTTCTTCGAGGTGTCGATGGCTGATGCGTGGGTCTGGGACATGTACCGGCCGGCCCGGTTCGTCCGCAAGGTCCGGGTGCTGACCTTCAAGGACGTGAACATCGAGGAGCTCGCGAAGAGCGACCTGGAGCTGCCCTCGGACGATTCGGGCTTCGGTAACTGATGCCGGACCCGACGTTGGACCGGCGACCTGCCCGCTGTCCAGAGGTATTTCGGGTTTCTCACCCCTGAGGGTGAGCTCGGCTGTCCACAGGCCCGGGTTATCCACAGGAATTCACAACGTCCTGGTTTTTGTGCGGGCCGCGCGGCAACCTCCCCGGCGGAGGTGATCACCGTGCAGGACACCAAGCAGGCAGTACGGCCACGCGCCGGGCGCGGCACCGCGCAGACCACGGGGAGCAGCCGGAGGAGCGGCCGCGAGCGGCGGACGGGGAAGGCCCCGGCCCCTCCGCCGGCGCCGCCCCTGGAGTCGGACGGGCCGCGCCCGCCCGCCGCCGACCGGCCACCGCCCCGCTTCGGGCGGAGCACCACCACCGGCCTCGGCCGCTACGGCGAGCAGGTCGCCGCGCGCCGCCTCACGGAGGACGGCCTGCGGATCCTGGACCGCAACTGGCGCTGTGTCGAGGGCGAGCTGGACATCGTCGCCCTCGACGGGGACACCCTCGCGGTCTGCGAGGTGAAGACCCGCTCCGAGCGGGGCTTCCAAACCCCGAGCGAGGCCATCGACGCGGCCAAGGCCGAGCGGCTGCAGCGCCTCGCCGAGCGGTGGATGGCGGAGCGGTGGAGCCACCACTTCGTACGCCTCGCCGCCGGCGCCACGGGCGCCGACCTCACGGGCGTGACCGCCGATCCTGCCTGGACGCCCCCGCCCCCGCCCGGCGGAGTGCGGATCGACCTGGTGGCCGTCATCAACCGGATCCGGGGCGCCGCCTCGGTGGACCACCTGCGCGGGGTGATCTGAGATGGCCTTCGCACGAACCTGCTCGGTGGCGCTGGTCGGCGTCGACGGTGTGATCGTCGAGGTCCAGGCCGACCTGGAGCCCGGGGTCGCCGCGTTCACCCTGGTGGGCCTGCCCGACAAGGCCCTGTCCGAGGCCCGCGACCGGGTGCGCGCGGCCGTGGTCAACAGCGGTGAGGCCTGGCCGCAGCGCAAACTGACCGTCGGGCTCAGCCCCGCCTCGGTCCCCAAGAGCGGTAGCGGCTTCGACCTCGCGGTGGCCTGTGCGGTGCTCGCGGCGGCCGAACGGCTGGACCCGTCGGCCATCGCCGAGCTGCTGATCATCGGCGAGCTCGGGCTGGACGGCCGGGTCCGCCCGGTGCGCGGCGTGCTGCCCTCGGTGCTCGCCGCCGCCGACGCCGGGTTCCGGCAGGTCGTGGTGGCCGAGCAGACGGCTGCCGAGGCCGCGCTGGTGCCGGGGGTGTCCGTCATCGGTGTCCGCAGCCTGCGGCAACTGCTCGCCGTCCTGACCGGCGCGCCCGAACCGGAGGAGCCGCCCGACGCCGTCGGCGGCCGCCCCGACCCGTTGATGGCCGGGCTGATGCTCCCCAGCTCCGGCGTGCGGGGCCTGCCAGGTGACAACGCCATCCGGCCCGACATGGCCGACGTCGCCGGGCAGTACGAGGCCCGACGGGCCCTGGAGATCGCCGCGGCCGGCGGCCACCACCTCTACCTGAAGGGGCCGCCGGGTGCGGGGAAGACCATGCTGGCCGAGCGGCTGCCGTCCCTGTTGCCGCCGCTCACCCAGAAGGAGGCGCTGGAGGTCACCGCCGTCCACTCCGTCGCCGGGCTGCTGCCGGCGGGCCGCCCGTTGATCGACACCCCGCCCTATTGCGCGCCGCACCACTCCACCACCATGCCGGCGATCGTCGGCGGTGGCAGCGGACTGCCGAGGCCGGGTGCGGTCTCGCTGGCCCACCGGGGCGTGCTCTTCCTCGACGAAGCGCCCGAGTTCCCCGTCCGGGTGCTCGACGCACTGCGTCAACCGCTCGAAGCGGGCGAGGTGGTGATCGCCCGTTCGGCCGGGTCGCTCCGACTGCCCGCCAGATTCCTGCTCTGCCTGGCCGCCAATCCGTGCCCGTGCGGGCGGTACTCGCGACGTGGGGAGGGATGCGAGTGCACACCGGCGATGGTGAGTCGCTATCAGGGGCGGCTGTCCGGGCCCCTGCTGGACCGGGTCGACCTCCAGGTGCAGGTCGCGCCGGTGACCAGGGTTGAGCTGATGGAGCGCGACATCGGTGCGGAGACCACGGAGGTCGTCGCGGCGCGGGTCCTGGAGGCACGCGAACGCGCCGCGGCCCGACTGGCCCACACGCCGTGGCGGACCAACGCCGAGGTGCCCGGGCACGAGCTGCGCACCCGGTGGCAGCTCGGGTCCGGCGCGCTGACCGACGTCGCACGCCAGCTGGAGCGTGGCCTGCTCACTGCGCGAGGCCTGGACCGGGTGCTCCGGGTCGCCTGGACGGTCGCCGACCTCGCCGGCCGGGACCGGCCCGACCAGCGGGACGTCCGCACCGCGCTCGTGCTGCGGACCGGGGTGGAGCAGGGACTCCCGATGACCGAGCGCACCTTCCGTCCGCCGGGCGCGGGGGGCCGCCTGGCCGCCGGGCCCGGGGCGGGTCGATTCGGGGCCGCCGAGGACGCATGGACTGAGGACACACCCGGAGGGACGGGGCATCCGCCGTCGCCGGACACCGGTGCGCTCGTCAAGACCAGGAGGAAGGGAGCCGCCACATGAAGCGGATCGTCGACCATCCCGAGCCGCCGTTCGGTTCGGATCCTCGTGGCCCGGATCCCTGTGGCCAGAGCCCTGGGCCCGTCATGGCCGGACCCACCGTGACCCTTCCGGGCGCGGAGCCGGAGCGCCGCGCCCGGGCGCTCCTCAGCAGGCTGTCGGAGCCCGGCGACGCGGTGGTCGGCCGGCTGGTCGCGCGGCTCGGCGCTCTGGAGCTCGTCCAGGCGATCCGCGCCGGGACGGTGCCCGACCATTCCGAACTGGACGCCGCACGGTTCACGGCCTACCGGCAACGTCTCACCGGGGCCGACCCGCGGGTGGACCTGGAAAGAGTGCTCCACCGCGGTGGGCGCTTCATCATTCCGGGCGACATCGAGTGGCCGACCCAGCTGGACGATCTGGGTGAGGGGCGGCCCATCGGGCTCTGGGTGCTCGGCACCGGTTCACTGAGACTGCTGGCCCTGCGCTCGGTGGCCGTCGTCGGTTCCCGCGCCTGCACCTCCTACGGCGCCCACGTCGCCGGTGAGCTGGCGGCGCAGCTCGCCGAACGCGGATGGGTGATCGTCTCCGGAGCCGCGTACGGAGTTGACGCGGCCGCCCATCGAGGCGCGCTCGCCGTGGGCGGCATGACGATCGGAGTGCTCGCCTGCGGGGTGGACCTGGCCTACCCGCAGGGCAACGCGCAACTGATCCGCCGGATCGCCGACCAGGGCCTGCTGCTCAGCGAACTCCCACCGGGGGAGCACCCGAACCGCTTCCGCTTCGTCCTGCGCAACCGGGTGATCGCGGCCCTCACCCGGGGCACGGTGGTGGTCGAGGCGGCGGTCCGCAGCGGCGCGCTCAGCACCGCCCGGCGCGCCCGGGACCTCAACCGGCACACCATGGGTATCCCGGGCCCGGTGACCTCGGAGCTCTCCGCCGGGGTGCACGGGCTCATCCGAAGCGGCGGCGCCACCCTGGTGACCGACGCGGCGGATGTGGGTGAGCTGATCGGCGCGATCGGGGACGACCTGGCACCGCAGCGGGTCGGACCGGTCGTGCCCAGGGACCTGCTGGAGCCGGCCGGGGCCAGGGTGCTGGAGGCGGTGCCCTCGACGCCCGACGGTGCGCCCGTGGAGCGACTGGCCCGGCAGTCCGGCCTTCCTCCGGACGAGGTGCTGCATCGACTCTACGAGTTGGGCTCGCTCGGCTTCGTGGAGCGGCACGGCGCCCACTGGCGACTGGTGCGGAAGGGAGGGCGCCGATAGGGACACGGCTGCCGCCGTCCGCGCCCCTCCGTTGGGCCGAGGAGAAAGGTCCGTCGGCACCGTGCTTCCGGGGCGGGGGACCGGCGGTCTGAGGCGAGGAGAACGCCACCGGATCGGGGGACGACCGAGTGGCGGTAGCACAACGCAGTGAGTCGGTCACGCTACGCTCCACATGCCTTCCCTATCAGCACATGACTCGGCAGAACGGCGCAGACCAACGCATGCCCACACACATTCCCGGACACAGAGTGACCGGTGGCGCCCGGTCCTCGGGAGGGCCGAGGACCGAGCGGCGCCCCCTGCCGGAGTTCCCGGCCAAGACGGCCGGGGCGATGGGGGGCCTGACACGGCAGGGCGGCCGACCCGCGCCGGTACCCGGTCAGTCGGCGGACGCCGCGCCAGGCGCTCCACCGGTCGCACCTCTGACCACACCCCCGGCCGCCCCCGAGGACATGGGTGGCCCGGAGGTGCCGGGCCGCGAACCGGAGGTCACGCCGGGGGACGCCGCCACTGCCGCGCTCGGCGCGCGCAGTACGTCCGGCGCCCCGCCCGTGGCCGGTCCCTGCGACACGCCCGGAGTGATCGGCCCGCCTGTCGGTACGGCCATCGGGTCGAACGCGGCACCCCCGTCACCGTCGACCACACCGTCACCGTCGACCACACCGGCGGTGCCGGCCGCCGCAAGAACCACCGCCCCAACGACGACCGCCCCGACGCCACCGGTCTCACCGGCGGTACCCGTCACACCCTTGGCGCCGTCGGCGCCCACCGCTCCTCCCTCTCCTCCCGCACGCCGGGATGCGGGGAGCCCGGACCGGACGGCGCTGGAAGCACTGTGGCGCGCGTACAAGGAGAGCGGCGAACAGCGCCTGCGGGACCAGCTGATCCTGCACTACTCACCGCTCGTCAAGTACGTGGCGGGCCGGGTCGGGGTGGGCCTGCCCTCCAACGTCGAACAGGCCGACTTCGTCTCCTCCGGGGTCTTCGGTCTGATCGACGCGATCGAGAAGTTCGACATCGACCGGGCCATCAAGTTCGAGACCTACGCGATCAGTCGTATCCGAGGCGCGATCATCGACGAGCTGCGGGCGCTGGACTGGATCCCGAGGTCGGTGCGGCAGAAGGCGAAGGCCGTCGAGCGGACGTACGCGACGTTGGAGGCCCGGCTCCGGCGGACGCCGCACGACCTGGAGGTCGCGGCGGAGATGGGCATCGCCATCGAGGACCTCCACACGATCTTCAGTCAGTTGTCGCTCGCCAACGTGGTGGCGCTGGACGAACTGCTGAACCCGGTCGGTGAGGGCGGAGACCGGCCGAGCCTGGTGGACACCCTGGAGGACCGCGGGGCCGACAACCCCGTGGAGATCGCCGAGGACCGGGAACTGCGCCGGCTCCTGGCCCAGGCGATCAACACCCTCCCCGAGCGGGAGAAGACGGTCGTCACCCTCTACTACTACGAGGGCCTGACGCTCGCCGAGATCGGTCAGGTGCTCGGGGTGACGGAGAGTCGGGTCAGTCAGATCCACACCAAATCGGTGCTGCAGTTGCGCGCGAAGTTGTCGGACATCCGGTAGGAACGCCGTCGGGCGGGCGTCGGACCAGGCCGGATCGTCCGCCGACGGAGCGATCGGCAGGGTGACCGGCCCGGAAATCAGGGAAAGGCGGACAGGTGGCAGGGGACGCGAGCAGGCCCTGTACGGGGTGGCGTCTCCCCGCCCGTATGCGCGGCGCCGTACCGGCACGGTGTAGGGCTCCGTACAGTGGGTGCGTGCCGAAGATCCGAGCGGCCACTTTGGCCGAGCATCGCCAGCTGCAGCGGGCAGCCCTCCTCGACGCTGCCCGCAGCCTCCTCGCCGAGGGAGGCATGGAGGCGTTGACCTTCCCCGCGCTCGCGGCGCGCACCGGGCTGGCGCGTTCCTCGGTGTACGAGTACTTCCGCTCCCGCGGGGCGGTGGTCGAAGCGCTCTGCGAGGTGGACTTCCCGCTGTGGGCGGCCGAGATCGAGGCCGGCATGGAGAGCTGCGACACCGCCGCCGGGCGGATCGAGGCGTACGTGCGGGGGCAGCTCGCGCTGGCCGGCGACCCACGCCACCGGGCGGTGGCGGCGATCTCGGCGCTGGAGCTGGACGAGGCCGCGCGCGAGCGCATCAGGGCCGCGCACGGCAAGCTGGTCGGCCTGGTGGTCCAGGCGCTGGAGGACTTCGGGCACGGCCAGCCGCGGCTCGCGGCCGCCTTGCTGCAGGGGATCGTGGAGGCCGCGGTCCGGCGCGCCGAGCACGGAGCCGCCGCGGGCACGGGCGAGAGCCCCGAGGTGATCGCGGACGCGGCCGTCGCCCTCGCCCTGCGTGGTCTCGGCGATTCCTGAGCCTTCCCCCGTCATGGGGTGAGCGGGCCCGCTTCCGTCATTCCCCCGGGGCGGCGGTCGCCCGGCTCAGCGGGAGCAGCCGGGCGGTGCCCGCGCCGAGGAGGGCGAGCGGGTCCAGGTAGCGGTCGGCCCGGAGCAGTCCCCAGTGCAGGCAGCTCTCCGGGCAGTGGCCCGTCGCCGACGTTCCCGTGGACCCGTCCGCCGTGGGTGGGGCGAGTCGCCCGATCACCTGGCCGGCCGCCACCGGGGTGCCCACCTCGGCGGTGCCCGCGACCGGCAGGTAGGTCGTCCGCAGCGGGGGCGTGCCGGATCCGGGATGGCTGACGGTCACCACCGGCCGTCCCCCGACCAGGCCGGAGAACGCCACCACACCCGGTGCCGCGGCCCGTACCTCCGCACCGGGGGCGGCCGCGAGGTCCACGCCCCGGTGACCGGCGGCCCAGGGTTGCGCCGGGGCGTCGAAGCGCCGCAGCAGCGTGGCCCGCCCTCCGTCCGGCCCGGCGACCGGCCAGGCCCGCCCGGACACCTGCGCGGACGTCGGCGGGGTGTCGGCCGCTGCCGTCGCCGGACCCGGCGAGGCCGTCCAGGCGGCTGAGTAGACGTGAACGGCTGAGGGCGCCGCCCGGGCGTCCGTCACCGGCCCCAGCAGAGCCACCGCCGACAGCAGGAACGCGAGCAGGGCGGAGCCGGCACGTGCGGCGAGTGCGATCGTCATGCCGCCGAGACTCCCGCCCGCGTCCGTCCGGGACCAGAGCCTTCCAGATCCCTGTGGACAACCGGCGACCTGTGGACGACGAACGTCCCTCCACCGGGTGACACCCGGGCCCGTGGATGACGCGCACGCCTCCGAAACCCCACCACCACCCCAGGACCCCTCGCCCACCACCCCAGGACCCCTCGCCCACCACCCCTGACTCCGCCCACCACCCCCATCACCCCCACCGTCACCACCCCCGGCCGCCTCTTAGGGAACCCGGCCCCCCTCCCACGGCACCCCGGACCCCCGCCGTCCCGACCCCCGCCGGTCCCGTCGCGGCCACCCCCGGACCCTCGTGAAGTCGCCCGTCGCTCGGCGCTTCCCGTACACTTCACACGCGACCCGGTCCGCCGGGTCGACTTCGCACGCCCCGCCACCGGTGGACGGAAGCGGCTCGGCCGCCGCCCCCGCCTGGTGCGAGTGCCGCTCGGTCCGCCGAGCCCGACCGGTTCACGGATCCCCGGATCCCGTGGCCGAAGCGGGCAGAGGCGGCTCGGCACGTTCGGGGCGTCAGGCGTGGCTGTCACCTGGCCGCCACGGACAAAACCGAGCCTGACCCGGCCATGCACGGCCACCCGTCCGGGGGAGCGCCCAGCGCGCGAACCACGACGGTGGCCGCGCGAGATCCGGGCGCAACACCTTAGGAGTACGGCTATGGCCGTCGTCACGATGCGGGAGCTGCTGGAGAGCGGCGTCCACTTCGGTCACCAGACCCGCCGCTGGAACCCGAAGATGAAGCGCTTCATCATCACCGAGCGCAACGGCATCTACATCATCGACCTGCTGCAGTCGCTGAACTACATCGACCGCGCCTTCGAGTTCATCAAGGAGACCGTTGCCCACGGCGGCAGCGTCCTCTTCGTCGGCACGAAGAAGCAGGCCCAGGAGGCCATCGCCGAGCAGGCCACCCGCGTGGGCATGCCCTACGTGAACCAGCGCTGGCTCGGCGGCATGCTGACCAACTTCTCGACCGTCTACAAGCGCCTGCAGCGCCTCAAGGAGCTGGGCGAGCTCGACTTCTCGGACGTGGCCGGCTCCGGTCTCACCAAGAAGGAGCTCCTGGTCCTCCAGCGCGAGCACGACAAGCTGGAGAAGACCCTCGGCGGTATCCGCGACATGCAGCGCGTTCCCAGCGCCGTCTGGATCGTGGACACCAAGAAGGAGCACATCGCGGTCGGCGAGGCCCGGAAGCTCAACATCCCGGTCGTCGCCATCCTCGACACCAACTGTGACCCCGACGAGGTCGACTACAAGATCCCGGGCAACGACGACGCGATCCGCTCCGTCACCCTGCTGACCCGCGTGATCGCCGACGCCGTCGCCGAGGGTCTCAAGTCCCGTGCCGGTGTCGCCAAGGGCGACGCCAAGGCCGAGCCGGGCGCCGACCAGCCGCTCGCCGACTGGGAGAAGGACCTCCTCGAGGGCGAGAAGAAGGCCGACGAGGCTCCCGCCGCCGCTGAGGCCCCCGCTGCCGAGGCCCCCGCCGCCGAGGCGCCGGCCGCCGAGGCCGAGCAGGCCTGACGTACCACGGGTGAGGGGCACCCGCCGGTACGTACCGGTAGGTGCCCCTCTCTCCAGTGGCGGGACGGACCAGCCCGTCCCCGGGACCGCACGTCCCCGTGCCGGGGGCCGAACCATCGGCCCCGGGCGCAACTCCACGCAGACACGCGAGACGCGAGAAGAGATTCACACCATGGCGAACTTCACCGCCGCGGACGTCAAGAAGCTCCGTGAGCTCACCGGCGCCGGCATGATGGACTGCAAGAAGGCCCTGGACGAGGCCGAGGGCAACGTCGAGAAGGCCGTCGAGCTCCTGCGCATCAAGGGCCAGAAGGGCGTCGCCAAGCGCGAGGGCCGTGACGCCTCCAACGGCGCCGTCGCCGCCCTGATCGCCGAGGACAAGAAGTCCGGCGTCCTGGTCGAGCTGAACTGCGAGACCGACTTCGTCGCCAAGGGTGACAACTTCGTCAAGGTCGCCGACGCGATCGCCGCCCACGTCGCCAAGTCCGCCCCGGCCGACCTGGACGCCGCCCTGGCCTCCGAGATCGAGGCCGGCAAGACCGTCCAGCAGTTCGTGGACGAGGCCAACGCGACCCTGGGCGAGAAGATCGTCTTCCGTCGCTTCGCGCAGTTCGACGGCGACGGCTTCGTCGCGGTCTACCTGCACAAGACCAGCCCCGACCTGCCGCCGGCCGTCGGCGTCCTGGTCGAGCTGGACAAGGAGAACGCCGAGGTCGCCAAGGACGTCGCGCAGCACATCGCCGCCTTCGCGCCGAAGTACCTGTCCCGCGAGGACATCCCGGCCGCGGACATCGAGAACGAGCGCCGCGTCGCCGAGGCCACCGCTCGCGAGGAGGGCAAGCCCGAGGCCGCCCTGCCGAAGATCGTCGAGGGTCGCGTCACCGGCTTCGTGAAGGAGAACTCCGTCCTGGAGCAGGCCTTCGCGAAGGACAACAAGAAGACCGTCGCCAAGGTCCTCGAGGAGAACGGCGTCGCCCTCAAGCGCTTCGCCCGCTTCCGCGTCGGCGCCTGAGCCACGTTCCAACGGGTTCCCGGCCCGCTTAGGCTGGGAACCGCCCCCGCCCGCTGACCAGGGCGGGAGGGACGCGCCGAGCGGGCTCCACCCAGCGTCATCCGTCTATGGGCGGGCCGCGTCGGCACCATGAACGACGAGGAGGCCATTGCCGTGCAGGACACCGTACCGGTTCCCGCGGCAGTGGCCTCCTCGCGTGTACGCGCAGGCCGGGGACCCGCACACCCACGCCTGTGAACCAGTAGGTGCAGAAGGAGAAGTCCATGCTTCAGGAGACGCAGGAGACCGCGCAGGACCCCCGGGGCGGCACTCGCCGCCGGGTGCTGCTGAAGCTGTCCGGTGAGGCCTTCGCCGGTGGCGGCGGGCTCGGCGTCGACCCGGACGTCGTGCACGCGATCGCTCGCGAGATCGCCACGGTCGTCCGCGCCGGTACCGAGGTCGCGGTGGTCATCGGCGGCGGCAACTTCTTCCGTGGCGCGGAGCTGCAGGTCCGCGGCATGGACCGGGCCCGTTCCGACTACATGGGCATGCTCGGCACGGTCATGAACTGCCTCGCGCTCCAGGACTTCCTGGTCAAGGAGGGCATCGAGACCCGCGTGCAGACCGCCATCACCATGGGCCAGGTGGCGGAGCCGTACCTGCCGCTGCGCGCCGTCCGGCACCTGGAGAAGGGCCGTGTGGTGATCTTCGGTGCCGGTATGGGCATGCCGTACTTCTCCACCGACACCACGGCGGTGCAGCGCGCGCTGGAGATCCACGCCGACGTCCTGCTGATGGGCAAGAACGGCGTCGACGGCGTCTACGACTCCGACCCCCGGACCAACCCGGACGCGGTCAAGTTCGACGCCCTGGAGTACTCCGAGGTCATCGCCCGCGACCTCAAGGTGGCCGACCTCACGGCGATCACGCTGTGCAAGGACAACAACCTTCCGATGCTGGTCTTCGAGCTGCTGGCGGAGGGCAATATCGCTCGTGCGGTGAAGAGTGAGAAGATCGGCACACTCATCAGCCAGGATTCTGTCCGGGCCTGAGCAGCACCAAGCCGTACGGGACGCCGTCACCGGTGGCCGCCTCCGTGCGGATCGACCGCAGTTGAACCGGACAGGGAGCAGACAGTGATCGAAGAGACCCTCCTCGAAGCCGAGGAGAAGATGGAGAAGGCCGTCGCCGTCGCCAAGGACGACTTCGCCGCCATCCGTACCGGGCGCGCGCACCCGGCGATGTTCAGCAAGATCGTGGCGGAGTACTACGGCGCCGTGACGCCGATCAACCAGCTGGCGTCCTTCTCCGTGCCGGAGCCCCGGATGGCGGTCGTCTCGCCGTTCGACAAGACCGCGCTGAAGGCCATCGAGCAGG
This sequence comes from Kitasatospora sp. NPDC004240, assembly GCF_053603215.1. NCBI lineage: Bacteria > Bacillati > Actinomycetota > Actinomycetes > Kitasatosporales > Streptomycetaceae > Kitasatospora > Kitasatospora sp. NPDC004240. The sequence goes on from NZ_JBSGFD010000053.1 coordinate 23,863, forward strand.
CGATCCGCGACTCCGACCTGGGCGTCAACCCGTCCAACGACGGTTCCATCATCCGGGTGGTGCTCCCCGAGCTCACCGAGGAGCGTCGCCGCGAGTACATCAAGGTCGCCCGCGGCAAGGGCGAGGACGCCAAGGTGTCGATCCGTGCCGTGCGCCGCAAGGCCAAGGACGCCATCGACAAGCTGGTCAAGGACGGCGAGATCGGCGAGGACGAGGGCCGCCGCGCCGAGAAGGAGCTCGACGACACCACCGCCAAGTACGTGGCGAGCGTCGACGAGCTGCTGAAGCACAAGGAAGCCGAGCTGCTCGAAGTCTGATGAACGACGCCCCTGACGCCCCTGGCTACTGGGGCACGTCCGATCAGCAGTACCAGCCCTACCGGCCGACGACACCGTCGTACCCGGCCGGCGCGGCGACGCCGCACCCGGCTGCCGCGGGTGACCCCGGAGACCGAACGGGTCACTCGCAGCAGCCTCCGGTGTACTGGGGCGGTGACGCGGAGGAGACTCAGGTCATGCCTCCCGTACCGACCAGTGGCCCCGGTCCGGAGCGGGCGCCGGGCCACGCGCCGGCCCCCGCTCCGGGGCGGGCACCCGTCCCGGGACACCCCCAGGCACCCGCTCCGGCGTACCCGCCGGAGCACCCGCAGGTCGCCGGACACCCAGCGACCGCCGGACACCCGCAGGCCGGACACCCGCAGGCCGCCGGACCGGGCCCCGGGCCCGGTCGGCGGGCGGGCCGCCGGCACGCCGCGCCCCCGGCCGAGGAGCAGCAGCCGGCCCGGGAGGCGGGCCGGCTGAGCGGGCCGCTGTTCCGGGACGAGCACCCCGAAGCGCCGGCCCCGGGCGGGCCCGCGCCCACCCCTTCCCCCGCTTTCCCGGGCGGTGCCCCCGTACCGCCCGCCCCCGCCGCGCCGCCCGCGGCCGCGCCCGGCACGCCGACGGCCGCCCCCGCGACCCCCGGCGCGGCCGAGACGGTCGTGCTGCGGGCGATAGGCGAGGACACCCCGCCCCCGTACGGCGACGCGTTCCAGCCCCACCAGAGCCACCCGGCCGGGCACCCCCACCCCGGGCCGTCGTCCCACCCACGGCAGGAGACCCCCGTGGCAGCCCAGCCCGACCCGCAGCCGCAGCAGCGCAAGCAGCGCGGCGGTCGCAACCTCCAGGCCGCGATAGGCGTGGGCGTCGGCCTCGGAGCGGTGATCATCGCCTCGCTGTTCTTCGTGAAGGCGCTGTTCCTGTTCGTGGTGATGGCGGCAGTGGTGGTCGGCGTCTGGGAGCTCTCCAGCCGGCTGGCCGAGCGCAAGGGGATCAGGACGACGCTGGTCCCGCTGGTCGCGGGCAGCATCGCGATGATCTCCACCGGCTACTGGTCGGGCGTGCAGTGGGCCGCGGCCTCGCTGGCGCTGACCGGGCTCGCGGTGATGGTCTGGCGGATGATCGAGCCCCCGGAGGACTACCTCCGGGACATAACGGCGGGGATCTTCACGGCCTTCTACGTGCCGTTCCTGGCGACCTTCGTGGCGATGATGCTGGCCGCCGACGACGGTCCCCAGCGGATCCTGCTGTTCCTGATCGTCACCATCTGCAGCGACACCGGCGCCTACGCGGTGGGCTACAAGTTCGGCCGCACCAAGCTGGCGCCGGCGATCAGCCCGGGCAAGACCCGCGAGGGCCTGGCCGGCGGCATCGGGCTCTCGATGCTGGCGGGCGCGCTGCTCATGGAGTTCGTCATCGACGGCGGCAGCTGGTGGCAGGGCCTGATCCTGGGCGGCTGCGCGGCGGTCACGGCGACCCTGGGCGACCTGGGCGAGTCGATGATCAAGCGCGACCTCGGCATCAAGGACATGGGCACGCTGCTGCCCGGCCACGGCGGCATCATGGACCGGCTGGACTCGCTCCTGCCGACCGCCCCGGTGGTCTGGTTGCTCCTGGCGGCCTTCGTCGGCAGCTGAGCCCCCGGCAGCCGGCCCGCAACGAGGGGCCGGAACCACGGAAGGGCCCCGGACGCACCCACGCGTCCGGGGCCCTTCGTCGTTCCGGCCGTTCCCCCTGGGCCGGTCGCCCTCGTGCCCGGCGTCAGCGCTCGCAGGCAACCCCGTCGCCGTCGCGGTCGAGCGCGGAACGGTAGCCGGGGTCTCCGCGATGGAGCGGCGCAGCGCCCGCGGCCTTCGCCTCATCGCAGTTCTTGAAGTAGACGGACGCGGGGGCACTGGGGGCGCTGGTGCGTTCGGGTTCGGGGACGACCGGCTTGGTGGTCGGCACCACGACGGGCGCCTGGGTCTCGACGACGGGAGGCGTCGTCGGTGTCGGCGTCGGGACCGGGGATTCCGGCGTTGAAGTCGGTGATGGAGCTGCCGTGGGCGTCGGACCGGCTGTCGGGCTACTGCTGGGGGTGGCTGTCGGGCTGCTGGTCGCAGTGGCCGTCGGAGCGGGAGCCGGAGTCGTCTTGGTCTCACTCGGCCCGTTGATCGCCCCGAGCCAGAAGAGCGACATGAACAGGCACCACAGCGTCAGCAGGACCTTCACGGCGACCTGCAGGCGGCGCGACCGCCACACCATGACGGCGGCGACCGGGGGCAGGAAGACCAGCAGGAGAATGCGCAGCAGCCGGTTCCTTCCGCTTCGCGGGGCCGGTTGTACTGACGAGGCGTTGTACGGATGCACGGGGCCATCCTTGATCTGCTGCGGACGTGACGGCGGCATCATGGCGTACCGGCAGGAGCATGATCATCGATGATGTTGATTCGTAACCAAACGGAGATCACGGGTGTGGCCGCTGACGGCGCACGGCGGGCGGATGCTGCCGGTCGGGGATGGCGGGCCGGGGCCGTCCGTGGGCCGTGGAAGGTCGGCCGACGATGACGGACGACGGCGGGCCGGGCCCCTCCGAGCCGGCGGCCGGGCGTCCTCGACCGCGCACGCGGTCTGCGACACTGGACGGACCATGCCTAAGCCCGGAGAACACTGAAGGGTGAGGCAGCAAAGGGCCCTCTACCAGCGGTTTTCCCGCCGGGAGAGGGTCCTCTGCATGCCGTGGGCCGTCCCTGGGCCGTCACATCGTCGGCTCACCCGGAAGGAACAGCTGGTCGACGGCCTTCCGGGCCCGGTCCTGGCTGTTCGGCATGAGGTGGGCGTACACCCGGAGCGTCAGGGCCGGGTCAGCGTGGCCCAGATAGTCGCTCACGGCCCGGATGCTCTCGCCAGCGTCGAGCAGCACGGAGGCGTAGAAGTGCCTGAGTGCGTGCATGCCGTGCTCGCGCGCTGAGGCGTAGGGCTCACCCCTGCGGGGCGTGGGGATGAGGCCGGCCGCCGCCAGGGCGGGCTTCCAGTCCTGGAGGTTGAAGTTGCTCCGCCAGACCAACCCGTGGGCGGTGTTGCTGAAGAGCAGCGGAAAGGTCACCTTCGGCCCGTCCGGGGTCTTCCAGGGGAGCGTGACCGGTACCGGCTTGAAGGAGTCCATGTGGGCCTTCACGGCAGCGGCCACCGAGTCAGGGAGCGGCACGTCTCGTTCCTTGCCGCACTTCGGCGGGGCGAACACCGCCTTCCCGCGGATCTGCTTCACCTGCCGGAGCACCCGCACGGTGCCGCTCTGGAAGTCCAGGGCGTCACCCTCTGCGAGCCCGATGATCTCGCCCTGCCGAAGCCCGCATCCGGCCCCCAGATCGGCCATGGCCCGGTAGCGCTCGGCCAGTGCCCCGCGCACCGCGAACACCTGCTCAGGCAGCCACGGGACGATGCGGCGGGCTTCGGTGGCCGGCGGGCGGACCGACCTGGCGCCGCAGGGGTTGCGGGCCAACAGCCCGTCGTCCACGGCGGCCGACAGCACGGCCCGCACGTCGGCGTAGATGTTCCGGGCGTACCCGCCGGAGATGGGGCTCTGCTCCAGCTCCTTCACAAGCGCCTGAATGTGGGACGGTCGGAAGGAATCGAGCGGGCGTGTCCCGATCCTGGGGAAGGCGTGTAGCCGCAGCCGGGTCTCCACCAGCACCTGGCTCGCCGGGTCAGTGGTCTGTGCGGCCAGCCACCGCTCCGCGAACGCCCGGAACGTTGTCCGCGACGCCTTCGGGTCGATGTACTCACCGCGCGCCATGTCGGCCTCGATGTTGGTCAGCCAGTCCTCCGCCAACCGCTTCTGGCGGTCGGGGAAGGACTTGGACTTCTCGGTGCCGTCCGGGCCGATGTATCGGGCGCGATATCGGCTCCCGAGGCCGTAGCGGTCGCTGCGGACGCGCTGCGGCTTGCCGTCGGGGCCGGGTTCGGTCTTGTACCAGCGGTCTTGGATGTGGCCGGCCATGGGCCGCTCCTTCGGGTTGGTGGCGTGGGTGTGGCGGGGCAGGGAGGGAGGCAAGGGGGTGCCGTGGGAGCGGCGTTTCGGGGGTGTTCGGCGGGGGCTTCGGGGTGCCTCCCTGCCTCCCTGTGACGGTGTTGCTGCTGATCAGGGCGGGTGCGGGGGCCAGGGAGGCGGTCAGGGAGAACTCCCTGCCTCCCTGGCGCCTCCCTGGTGCTTCAGGCGGCGTCGCGGGTCTGGTCGGCGACCCATCGGGCGACGGCTTCGGGGTGGTAGCGCAGGTGCCGGCCGACGCGGAAGCCGGGCGGGCCGGTGCGCTTGCGGCGCCACTGGTAGACGGTCTCCAGCGGGACGCCGAAGAGCGCGGCGACGTCTTCGGGGGTGAGGAAGCGGGCGGGCAGGGCGGCCGGGGCGGGCCCGGGGCCGGTGGTGCGGTGGCGGTCGGTGAGCGAGGGGACGGCCGGGCTGTGGCGGTTGGGCACGGGTGTCTCCTGGCGGCGGCGGGATGCGGGCGTGCGGACCTAGCGCTAGCGAGGGGCCGGGTGCCGGTCGGTGCGCTGAGGGCGGTTCGGGGTGGTTTCCGTGTGTGGCTGCTAGGCGCTAGGTGCCTGGTGGGGGCGGCTTTGGGTCGCTAGCGGGGTTGCTAGGTCTAGCGAGGGGGGTGCTAGGCCGGGGTGGCTGTCAGGGGGTGTCAGAGGCCGTCAGGGGGCGTCTGACATCGCGCCTGCCTAGGGGTTCGGGTGTCAGCGGTGTCAGGTGTCAGAGGTGTCAGACGGCCTGACAGCCGGGTTGGTGGGGAGCGGGCGCGGGGCGTCGTGGCGGCCGGTGGTGCTGCCCGCCGGAGCGGTCGGGGGCGGGGTGTGCGGGCGGTGGTGCGGGTCATGGCGGGTGTCCGTTCGTCTGGGGTGCGGGCCGGAAAGGCCGGAAAGGTTGTAAAGGGGTCTGAGCTGGGGTTTTGGGTGGCGGAAAGTGGTCCGGAATGGTCCGGAAAGCCCCCGGCCCCTCCCGGCGCCGGATGCCACCGGACCCCTTTGCGGACCATTCCGGACCACTTTCCGCCGGGTATCTGTGCAGGTCAGGGGGCTTTCCGACCTTTCCGGGCTTTCCGGCCCGGGGTCAGTCGGGCGGGGCGTAGAGGTACACGGTCTGGTGGCGGCCACCGTTGGGGATCTGGGCGGCGGCGTAGCCGGGCAGCTGGCAGAGCCGCGCGGTGAGGTCGGAGCGCTGGGTGGCGTTGAGCCGCTTGAAGAGCACCTGCACCTGGGACTGCGTCATCCCGGCGGCTCCGGCCGTCTTCACGGCGGCGGCCAGCTTGTCCAGGGCCGGGTCGCCGGTGCTGGCGGTGGCGGCGGTGCCGAGGATGTGGGCGGCGCTGGCGCGGGCGTACCGCACGAGGGCCCAGGCGGCGCGCAGGTGGGTTTCGGCGATGCGGTCGGTGTGGTCGAGCAGGGCGTAGACCATGGCGGCGCGCTTGGCGTACGGGGCGGCGCGGGCGGTGAACTCCGCCAGCGGCCCGTCGTCCGCCTCATCCCCGCACAGCGCCGGGTAGACCTGTTCGCGCCACAGCTGGGCCGCTTCGGGAGTGAGTCGGACCTCGCCGACGCGGCGGGCGTCCGTAAGGACGGTCCTCCACGCGGTGGCGAGGTTGTCGATCAGCTCATCCGGGGCGCCCCGGCCGTCGGGGTCGAGGAGGTTGCGGTGGACGAAGACCGGCAGGAAGCGGTTGTAGGTGCCGCCGGCCATCTCGGCGTCCTGCATCTTGGCCCGCAGCTCACGAGGGGAGATGTGGCCGATGACGGCGATGTGCGGGGCGGTGGCGTGCAGGGCGTCGCGGTTCATGACGCCCAGGTCCTCGCCGTTCCATGCCTGGCGCAGGATGCCGCCGAGCGATGAGCCCTCCCGGCGCCCCCGGGCCATGGTGACCCCGTACTCGGACTCGATGACCCACAGCCGCTTGTCCGTGACACCGTCGTCCTTCTCGCTGTCGGGGTCACCGTCCTTGACCATCTCGATCAGGCCCTCGCCGGACGAGAGGCCGGAGCGGGTGTTGCAGGCGATGAAGTCCGGCACGGCCGCCTTCAGCAGGCGCCGGGCGGTGTTCGTGCCCGCGCCCTTGCGGCCGGCGGCGGTGGCGCCGACGGTCAGGGCCCAGATGAGGGCGGGGTGGCGGTCGTTGCCGATCCACATGAACGGCCCCGACCCGATGGCCGCACCACTGGCGGACAGCAGGTTCACCAGGACACCGACGGGGTCGGCCTCGGTGGTCGGGTCCAGGTCGCGCACGGTGTCACCGACCCAGCCGCAGAACACCTCCGGCTCCGGGACCGGGCCCGGTCGGGTGGGCCGGTCGATGCCGGGGGCGGGGTCGTACAGCGGGTCCACGGGCCCGGTTGGTCGGCCGTCGGCAGTGGTGGCGAGGTGGAGTTCGACGGGCATCAGGCGCTCTCCGCGAGATCGGGGGCGGTGGTGGTGTCGGGCAGGTCGACGGGCGGGCCGTCGGGGCGGTGGTGGCGGCTCCAGCCGGGCCGCCCGGGGATCGCCACCCGAGGCCACCCGGCCGTGGGCGTGACGGGGCGGCGGGCGGCCTCGGCGGCGCGGGCGCGCTGGGCGGCCAGCTCCACGGCCGTCGGGTGGTTCGACCAGGACCGCACGGTGCGTACGAGGTCCTTCCACGCGGCTTCGTCGGCGGCCTCCCACGCGGCCCGCTGTTGCTCGCCCAGCAGCAGGTGGGTGCGCAGACTGGCGTGGATGCGCTCCGGGGCGCTCTCGCTCTGCTGGCGCCAGGCTTCGGCGGCGGTGATCAGGGCGGCCTCCCGGCGCGGGTCGGCCGGCGGCAGGGCGGCGAAGGCGGGGGAGCCGTAGTCGGGGATCCCGACGGGCTGTCCCCACCGGTCGAACACCACCAGCGGGCGCACGCGCTCAAGCACGCTCACGAACCGGTCGGCCGCCCACCGGGCAGTCGCGCGGTGCGCGTCACGGTCGGCCGACGGCAGGGAGATCGGGTCGGGCATCACGAGGTCGGTCGGGTCCGACTCGGGTACGCGGGAGTCGGCTTCGGTCGGGTCGGTCACAGCTGCTCCTCATGGGTCGGGAGTCGGGCTGGAGTCGGGCGCTCACCCGGTGAACAGTCGGGTGTTCACCGGGTGAGCGGGTCGGGTGGCCGGTCGGCCCGTGAGCGCTGGTCAGGGGCCGACCGATCGTCGACGGGAGAGGGCGGGACAGCGGCCGGAGAGCAGGCCGGGAGTCGGGTGAACAGTCGGGTGTTCACCGGGCCCGGACCGAGCGATCGGGTACGCCGGTCCGGGGTGTACTCACATGCCCGGGTACGCACTTCCGGCAGGTGAGCGGCGGTGAACACCGGTGAGCACCGGTGAGCGTCGGTCGGCCGACGGGCCGGTGCACCCGCCGCGCGGGGCGGTGGGGGTACACCGGGTACGCCGTACTCGGCCGGGCCAGTGAGCGCTTGGTGAGCGCTGGTGAGCGCCAGTGAGCGGCTAGGTTGGGGGGCGGGGCTGGCTATGCCTTGGGCGCGGCGATCCCGAACTCGCGGGTCACGGCCTCGGCCACCATGCGGGTGTAGCGGTGGAAGGGGCGCCCGGGGCCGGAGAGGGCCGCCCGGGCCAGATCCGCGTACTCCTCGATCTGGAGCGGGGTCGAGTTCACCAGCGCGAACCGCAGCGCTTCCGGCAGCTCAACGCCGGCGGTCAGCTCGTCCTCGGTGAGCATCATCCCCGGCTGGAAGGCCAGCAGCCCCACCAGGTCGAAGAATCGCAGCGACACCGACAGCTGCACCGTGGCCCGGGCCTCATCCTCAGCCCGGTCCGGCTCCCCGAGCAACGTGACGTTCTCCTCCACCGCACCAACCCAGACCGGCGGCAGGACCGAGAGCAATCCGTGCATGATGGAACTCCCTTCGTGGGGCGTGGAGCGGCGGACTTTCTTGGCGGATTGGGCGCCGCTCCACAGCTGCGTTGAAAGCCTTGCTGTGACACCTAGACTGACCTAGGTGTATCAACCTGTCAAGCGAATCGGCCTAGGTGTATTAGCTCGTGTCAGCGGATACGCTGGCCCTATGACTGTCTCCACCGATGACCACCGCGCCCCCTACATCCAGGTAGCCGACGCACTCCGGGAGGAGATCCGCTCCGGGCAGCTTCAGCCGGGCCAGAAACTGCCGTCCGCGCGTCAGCTGGCCGATCGATTCCACGTCGCGGTGATGACCGCCTCGAACGGTGTCCGGGTGCTTCGAGAGGAGGGGTTGGTGTCCTCCACCCAGGGGCGCGGCACGTTCGTCCGCCACCCTGGCGACCCCGCCCCTGTCGAGCCTGCTGCCGCTCCGCCCGCTGCTGTTGGCGACCGCGTAAGCGCTCTCGAAGCCCAGGTTGAGCAGCTGGCCGACCGGCTGGCTGCGGTAGAGGCTCTGCTGGCGGACCGCTCCGCGTAGCTGCGGCAACTGACGACTGGTCAATCCTGGGCTCGATCTCATGGTGTCGACTGCTCCTGTCCGGTAGGTTCCGTCTCTGGTGCAGTCAGCAAATCGCAGCTCAAGGCAGTGATTACAGGCTGAGAGCTGATCACTCACAGGTCACTCACAGGCACAGTCAGGGGGACGGGATGCCGAGCGAGCCGCCACAGCCAACCGAGCCGTTCATCGCCGAGCTGAAGCGTTGGCGGGACGTGCGGGGCCTCTCCCAGTCCGCTCTGGCGAAGGCGGTGGGCTACACGCCTTCGTACGTCTCGAAGGTGGAGAGCGGGCAGCAGCGGCCGTCTCGACTGTTCGCCGAGCAAGCCGATCGGGTGCTGCATGCCGGCGGGGCGCTTCGGCGGGCGTTCGCTGAAGTCGAGGCACAGGGGCGGCCGGAGCCAGCGAGTCACCAGGCGGCGCTGGAGCAGTCAGCCGGGGAGGCTCAGCCAGCGAGCCTGATCGTCCGGCACGAAGATGCCGAGCTGCACTACGACGGGCGGACCTACCGTGCGACCCAGCGTCGCCAGCTGTACAACGCGAGCCCGGACCCGATCACCCGATACCTGATCCGCATCTCCGTCGACCGCTTCCCTGGGAACCCGGAGCGCTCGAACCGGCACTACCGGGAGAACCCGCTCACCTGGGAGGAGATCAACCTCAGCGCCAAGGTGGGCAACGAGCCTGTTGGCTGGCGCGTCCAGCACGACCGCGACTCCTTCAAGGAACTGTGGCTGCTCTTCGAGAACGAGTACGGCCGGTACCCGCTGTACCCAGGCGAGACGATCTGGATCGAGTACTCGTACGCGGTCAGCGACGACAAGTGGGGGAACTGGTTCCAGCGCGCGGTCAGGCTGCCCACCCAGAGGCTGAGTGTCCGGCTCGACTTTCCCGCCGAACTCGACCCGGCCGTCTGGGGCACTGAGACCACCATGACCGCTGCGGCATTCCCCTTCCGGACCGCGATCCGCCAGGACTCCAGCGGCGACCGCCAGATGTACTCCTGGACCACCGATGATCCGCCGCTCCATGCCCGCTACCGGCTGGAGTGGAAGTTCCGCGCCCGCCCTGACCATGAGGAGGCCAGGTCACCCATGTCTGCCACTGCCAGCGAGAAGATGCGATCGATCGGCGTCATCCAGGCCGGAGACCCGATCCTGACCAACCGGGCGCGCTCCTTCGACCTGCCCTCCGAGGCTGAGGACGTTCGTCGCGTGGTGGCTGAGCTGAACGCTGCTGCTGTCCGCGCCGCCGGCATCCACGTCTTCAGCAAGGGCATGGGCGTTGCCGCACCTCAGCTCGGAATCGACCGCGCGGCAGCCATCGTCCGTACCGCTGACGGGGAGACCATCACCCTGCTGAACCCCCGCGTTATCGAGGAGTCCGCCGAGATTGATGAACAGTACGAGGGCTGCTGGAGCTTCTTCGACGTACGTGGAGTGGTCCCCCGGCCGCTAGCTATCACGGTCGAGCATCAGGAGATTGACGGTCAGCGTCGGATCACCATCTTCGAGGACGCGGTAGCGCGCCTGGTGGCGCACGAGATCGACCACCTGGAGGGCGTCCTGTACACGACGCGGATGCGGCCCGGTGTGGAGCCGATTCCCGTTTCCGAGTATCGCGGTACGGGTCGGGGCTGGAGTTACAGGGCGGCAGCGGAGTAGAGGGGTGTCCGTGTACAAGTTCAACTTCGATTCATCTGAGACGATCGACGTCGATCCCGTCGCTTCGGGGATGCGGAGGTCAGTCTTTCCAATTCTAATCCGGCACAATGGGGATAAAGGGCAAATAGAGGGCACGGCGTTTTGTGTCACTGTGCTTCAGAATGGCGAGATCGTATGTGTTACGGCGAAGCATGTGGTCGAGCAGCTGGACGGCATGGACGAGATCTCGGCGTTCCTCCTTCTCCCGCGCATGCCGGAGGATGGAACCCCTGACGGGAGCCTGGTCGGGCTTTACATCCGTCAGGTGAGTGTCGCCGAGAGTCACAGCGATGTGGCGCTCCTTGTGGCCAACGTTTCTGAGAGTCACCGGCCTATCGGGGAGCTTCATGCTCTCGAAGTCACCATGGACGCGCCGACGATTGGATCTGGATGCATGGCAGTCGGGTATCCTCAGGATTCTTCCGGGAATAGCGCCAAGATGCTGGCGTCTCGGGGCTTCGTGGAGGAGATTCATGTGAGTCGGCGAGATGCTGCGTTCAGCACCTTCCCGAGCTTCCGAATGGCGGGAATATTCCGCCCCGCCATGAGCGGCGGGCCGATCATTGACTCCAATGGGAATGTCGCGGGTGTGGTGTCCCATGGAATGGATGACAGTGCTGAGGATCCAGTTAGCTATGGGGCGGCACTCGCGGCTCTTGCAGAACTGAAGGTCGAACTCCACGACGCCGGCGGAGAGCTGCGCCCGTTCACGTTCGCTGAATTGGTTCAGCTGAGGGCCGTTCGCAGTGTTAGCCAGGGGTCCGTGACGTTCAGTCGGGACGACGATGGCGTTCGGTTGTCCTGGAGCCACGGTGGCTCGTCGGCGTAGGGCAATGAACGCGCGAACGCGGCCCTGGGCGATCTTGGCCATGGAGCTTGCTGGGCCGTCCCTGGGCCGTCTGTGGGCCGTCCGAGGGCGGCCAACGATGACAGGCGGCGGCCAGTGTCGAACCCTCCGTCCCATGTGAGGACTGGGGAGGCTCCCGCCGTCTGCGACACTGGACGGACCATGCCTAAGCCCGGAGAACTCACCTTTGTCGCGCCGCGCGGCGCCAAGCCCCCGCGACACCTCGCCGACCTGAGCCCCGCCGAGCGCAAGGAGGCCGTCGCCGAGCTGGGCGAGCAGCCGTTCCGCGCGAAGCAGCTCTCCAACCACTACTTCGGCCGGCTGTCCGGCGACCCGGCGAGCTGGACGGACATTCCCGCCGCCAGCCGGGAGACGCTCACCGGGAGCCTGCTGCCCGAGCTGATGTCGGTGGTGCGGCACGTGTCCTGCGACGACGACACCACCCGCAAGACGCTCTGGAAGCTGTTCGACGGCACGCTCGTCGAGTCCGTCCTGATGCGCTACCCGGACCGGGTCACCATGTGCATCAGCTCGCAGGCCGGCTGCGGCATGAACTGCCCGTTCTGCGCGACCGGCCAGGCGGGGCTGACCCGCAACCTGTCGACCGCCGAGATCGTCGAGCAGATCGCCGCGGGGATGCGCGCGCTGAAGGCGGGCGAGATCCCGGGCGGCGAGGCCCGGCTGTCCAACGTGGTCTTCATGGGCATGGGCGAGCCGCTGGCCAACTACAACCGGGTGCTGGCCGCGATCCGCCGGCTGACCGACCCGGCGCCGGACGGCTTCGGCCTGTCGCAGCGCGGCATCACGGTCTCCACGGTCGGCCTGGTGCCGGCCATGAACCGGCTGGCGGACGAGGGCCTGAGCTGCCGCCTGGCGCTGTCGCTGCACGCGCCGGACGACGAGCTGCGCGACGAGCTGGTGCCGGTCAACACCCGGTGGAAGGTCGCCGAGGTGCTGGACGCGGCGTGGAACTACGCGGAGAAGTCCGGCCGCCGGATCTCCATCGAGTACGCGCTGATCAAGGACATCAACGACCAGGCGTGGCGGGCGGACCTGCTCGGCAGGCTGATCAAGAACCACCGGGTGCACGTCAACCTGATCCCGCTCAACCCGACCCCGGGTTCCAAGTGGACGGCCTCCCGTCCGGAGGACGAGCGCGAGTTCGTCCGGCGGCTCCAGGCCCACGGCGTGCCGACCACCGTCCGCGACACCCGCGGCCAGGAGATCGACGGCGCCTGCGGCCAGCTCGCGGCGGCCGGCTGACGAGCAGCGCGAACAGTACGGGGCGGGACGGGGAAGCCCCCGTCCCGCCCCGTACTGTCGGCGGGCTCAGGCGAGACCGGCGGCGGCCAGTGCGGCGGTCAGCCCGCCGGTGACCAGCAGGACCGTGCCGGCGGCCAGCGCGCGCAGCACGACCGCGCCGAACAGCAGCCGGGGCGGTGTGCCGAGGCGCAGCAGCGCGTCGGTGACGTTCCGGCGCGCGGTGCGGACCTCGACGAGCCGGGCGATCACGGCGCCGGCCGCGCAGCCGAGCACCAGGCAGGCCTCGACGGCGGGCAGCGCGTCGGCGCTGCCCGGGGTGCCGACCCAGTAGCGGATGGTGGTCAGTACCACCGCGGTGACCAGGGCGAGGACGGCCAGCGGCGCCCCGAGCCGCTTGGCCTGGGCGGTCAGCCCCCGCCCGGCGAGCAGCCGTAGCGGGGTGGGCCGGCCGACGGCGAGCAGCCGCCCGGCCCAGGCGAGCAGCGGCCCGGTGAGCAGGGCGAGGCCGAGGGCGACGGCGGCCCAGCCGCCGAGCGCGGCGGTGCTGGTGTTGCCGAGGCCGGCCGGGAGCTCGACCGGACGGCCGTCGGCGGCGGCCCCGGGCCGGAGCGCGATCAGTTCCAGGGCCAGCCCGACGACGGCGAGTCCGATCGGCAGGGCGATCCGCAGGGGGCTGTAGCCGGTGGCGGCGGGCCGCTCGGCGGCGCCGGGGAGGCGCTCGGGCAGCGGTACGGCGAGGGCCGCGGAGATCCCGGCGGTGAGCGGGACCAGGGCGAGCAGGGTGACCGGCGCGGCGGCCGGCAGCGGGACGCCCATGCCGAGGTCGGCGGCGAGCTCCGGTCCGGCGATGTCGTTGCGCAGGACCAGGAACAGCAGCAGGGTGAGCAGGCTGCCGAGGGTGGTGGCGAGGGCGATCTCGCCGGCGATCAGGGTGCGGATCCGGGTGGCGCCGGCGCCCGCGGCGATCAGGCCGGTGATCCGCTCGGGGCGCTGGGCGGGCACCGCGCGGGCGGCGACGGCGGCGAACCAGGCGACCGCGGCGAGCGGCGGCAGGCACCAGAGCAGCCGGACGACGGCGTCGGCGTCGCCCGGCCGGTCGCCGAGGGCCCGGCCGAGGGCGCGCAGCAGGAAGCCCGCGACGACTGCGGCCGCGACGGCGGTCAGCAGCCAGCGGCCGAGGTCGAGCACCCGGTAGCCCCGGGCCAGGCGGAGATAGAACACGGTCGACTCTTTCAGCGGCGCACTGCGGTGACGGCGGACGCCCCCGTCGGGGAGGCCCCCGTTCCCGCGGCGGCGGTGCCCCCGATGCCGGGCGGCACGGTGGTGGCCGGTGCGGTGATCCGGCCGTCCACCAGGGTGACGGCGCGGTCCGCGTACCGGACGAGCTCGGGGTCGTGGGTGGCGAGGACGAGGGTGAGCTGGTGCGAGCGGGTCGCGCTGGTCAGTATCCGCAGGACCTGCTCGGCGGCCTCGCGGTGCAGCGGCGCGGTCGGGTCGTCGGCGAAGACGACGGTCGGCAGCGGGGCGAGCGCGCGGGCGACGGCGACCCGCTGGCGCTGGCTCTGGATCAGCCGGTCCGGGCGCAGCCGGGCGATGTCGCCGACGTCGAGGCGTTCCAGCCATTCGCCGGCGGCGGTGTAGGCGGCCTTGTTGCCGGCACCGGCCAGCAGCAGGGGCAGGGCGACGTTCTCCCGGGCGGTCAGTTCGGGCACCAGGTGGGGCTCGGAGCCGACGAAGCCGAAGCGGCCGCGGCGCAGCCGTTCGCGGCCGGGGCGGCCGAGGGTGTGGACGGGGGAGCTGTTGAACCAGACCTCGCCCTCGTCGACCGGGAGGTGCGCGGAGAGGCAGCCGAGCAGGGTGCTCTTGCCGGAGCCGCGCGGGCCGGTGACCGCCAGGACCTCGCCCTCCCGGACGCCGAGCGAGATGCCGCGCAGGGCCGGGGTGCCGTGGAGGGACTTGACGATCCCTCGGGCCCACAGCACGTCGTTGTCAGGAGGGGCCGCTGACATGAGGTTCCATCCTGGGTGGCTGCAGGGATATGACAGTCGTCAGATTAGAACGATCGGGGCCGGTCGCGGGCGCGGCGCACTGGTTCATCCGGGGCAAATCATCCGCAATCAGGCGTGTTTGACCGTAAAAGATACCCATGCTGCGTTCCCCGCGGGCCCGTCGGCGGACCGGGAGGGGGCCGCGGGGAGCGGCGCAGGGATGTCGAGCGGCGGGGCGCGGGGACGCCGAAGCGGCGACGCACGGCGACGCCGAAGGGCGGTCCCGTTCGCACACGGGACCGCCCTTCGGCGGAGGGTGGGGAAGGAAGGTCAGATCTTGGCCCACGCGTCGGTGAGGCTGACCCGCAGGATCTGCTCGATCTCGTCGAAGGTCGACTGGTCGGAGATCAGCGGCGGGGCCAGCTGCACGACCGGGTCGCCACGGTCGTCGGCGCGGCAGTACAGGCCGTTGTCGAAGAGGGCCTTCGACAGGAAGCCGTAGAGCACGCGCTCCACCTCGTCGTCGTTGAACGACTCCTTGGTGACCTTGTCCTTCACGAGCTCGATGCCGTAGAAGTACCCGTTGCCGCGGACGTCGCCGACGATCGGCAGGTCGCGCAGCTTGTTCAGGGTGCCCAGGAAGCGCGACTCGTTGTCGAGCACGTGCTGGTTGAGGCCCTCGCGCTCGAAGATGTCGAGGTTGGCCAGCGCCACCGCGGAGGAGACCGGGTGGCCGCCGAAGGTGTAGCCGTGCAGGAAGGTGTTGTCACCCTTGTAGAACGGCTCGGCGATGCGGTCCGAGATGATCGTGGCGCCGATCGGGGAGTAGCCCGAGGTCATGCCCTTGGCGCAGGTGATCATGTCGGGCTGGTAGCCGAACTTGTCGGCGCCGAACATGGTGCCCAGGCGGCCGAAGGCGCAGATGACCTCGTCCGAGACCAGCAGCACGTCGTGGCGGTCGCAGATCTCGCGCAGGCGCTGGAAGTAGCCGGGCGGCGGCGGGAAGCAGCCGCCGGCGTTCTGCACCGGCTCGACGAACACGGCGGCGACGGTGTCCGCGCCCTCGAACAGGATGGCCTGCTCGACCTGGTCGGCGCACCAGCGGCCGTACGCCTCGGGGTCGACCGTGCCGTCGGGGCCGGCCAGGTACTCGGGGGCGCGGTAGATGTTGGTGTTCGGGGCCTTGTGGGTGCCCGGCACCAGCGGCTCGAACGGGGCCTTCAGGCCCGGCAGACCGGTGATGGACAGGGCGCCCTGCGGGGTGCCGTGGTAGGCGACCGCACGCGAGATGACCTTGTACTTGGTGGGCTTGCCGGTCAGCTTGAAGTACTGCTTGGCGAGCTTCCAGGCGGTCTCGACGGCCTCGCCGCCACCGGTGGAGAAGAAGACCTTGTTGAGGTCGCCCGGGGCGTAGTTCGCCAGGCGCTCGGCCAGCTCGACGGCCTTCGGGTGGGCGTAGCTCCACACCGGGAAGAAGGCGAGCTCCTTGGCCTGCTTGGCGGCGGCCTCGGCGAGCTCCTCGCGGCCGTGGCCGGCCTGGACGACGAACAGGCCGGCGAGGCCGTCCAGGTACTTCTTGCCCTTGTCGTCCCAGACGTAGGTGCCTTCGCCCTTGACGATCGTCGGCACGGGGGAGTTCTCGTACGACGACATGCGGGTGAAGTGCATCCACAGGTGGTCGTAGGCGGTCTTGGAAAGGTCCTTCTGCGCCGGGTCGGCTGTCATCGGGTGCCCCAGGTGTAGGTCTGTTTCCGGAGCTTCAGGTAAACGAAGCTCTCGGTGCTCCGCACGCCGGGAAGGGCACGGATGCGCTTGTTGATCAGTTCGAGCAGGTGCTCGTCGTCCTCGCACACCAGCTCGGCCAGCAGGTCGAACGAGCCCGCGGTGCAGACGACGTAGTCGACCTCGTCGAGGGCGGCCAGCGCGTCGGCGACGGGTTCGATGTCACCCTCCACCCGGATCCCGACCATCGCCTGGCGGGTGAAGCCGACGGTGAGCGGGTCGGTGACGGCGACGATCTGCATCACGCCCTGGTCGAGCAGCTTCTGGACGCGCTGTCGTACCGCGGCCTCCGACAGGCCGACGGCCTTGCCGATGGCGGCGTACGGGCGGCGCCCGTCCTCCTGGAGCTGCTCGATGATCGCCTTGGAGGCGGCGTCGAGGGGAACGCTGGCGTTCCGGTCGCGGTTGGCCACGCCGCAACTGTGCCCGATCGTTCCCGTGTTCGCAAGCGAGGAAACTGCTGATTTCGTTGCGATCTTGGAAAACGCGTGCGGATTTCATCGCTGCTTCGGAGATGGCCTGTCGATACCGGCAGTCATCCGGTTACCCTGGCCTCGTACGCGCGCACCCCCGCGAGGGTGGTGCGCGTTCCGCCAAACCAGTGGACCGCGCCGTACCCGGCCCGGCCACTCGGCGCCTTCGTACTGACCGTGTACCGACGTACCATGGCGCCGGACTCTGCAACGCCGCAGGCCCAGACCGAGGAGAGACCCAGTGAGCGACCTTCGTACGCTGCGCAACTACATCAACGGTGAGTTCGTCGACGCCGAGGACGGCCGCACGCTCGACATCGTCGACCCCACCACCGGTGAGGTGTACGCGACCTCGCCGCTGTCCGGTGCCGCCGACGTGGACGCCGCCATGGCCTCCGCGGCCGCCGCCTTCCCGATCTGGCGCGACGCCACCCCGAGCACCCGGCAGAAGCTGCTGCTGAAGATCGCCGACGCGGTCGAGGCGCGCGCCGACGAGATCGTCGACGCCGAGGTGCGCAACACCGGCAAGCCGCGGGCGCTGACCCTCTCCGAGGAGATCGGCCCGATGGTGGACCAGATCCGCTTCTTCGCCGGTGCCGCCCGCCTGCTGGAGGGCAAGGCCGCCGGTGAGTACATGGACGGGATGACCTCGATCGTCCGCCGCGAGCCGGTCGGCGTCTGTGCCCAGGTGGCGCCGTGGAACTACCCGATGATGATGGCCGTGTGGAAGTTCGCGCCGGCCATCGCCGCGGGCAACACCGTGGTCCTCAAGCCCTCGGACACCACCCCGGCCTCCACCGTGCTGCTGGCCGAGATCATCGGCGGCATCGCCAAGGAGATGGAGCTGCCGGCCGGCATCTTCAACGTGATCTGCGGCGACCGCGAGTCCGGCCGGCTGATGGTCGAGCACCGTACCCCGGCGATGGCCTCCATCACCGGTTCGGTCCGCGCCGGCATCCAGGTCGCCGAGTCTGCCTCCAAGGACGTCAAGCGCGTCCACCTGGAGCTGGGCGGCAAGGCCCCGGTCGTGGTCTTCGAGGACGCCGACATCGCCGAGGCGGTCGAGGGCATCTCGGTGGCCGGCTTCTTCAACGCCGGCCAGGACTGCACCGCCGCCACCCGCGTGCTGGTGCACGAGTCGATCCACGACGCCTTCGTCGAGGCGCTGGCCAAGGCCGCCGCCGAGACCAAGACCGGTGGCGTGGACGACGAGGACGTGCTCTACGGCCCGCTGAACAACGCCAACCAGCTGAAGCAGGTCTCCGGCTTCATCGACCGCCTGCCCACCCACGCCAAGGTCGAGGCCGGCGGCCACCAGGTCGGCGACAAGGGCTACTTCTACGCCCCGACCGTCGTCTCGGGCCTGCTGCAGGACGACGAGATCGTCCAGCACGAGGTCTTCGGCCCGGTCATCACCGTGCAGCGGTTCTCCGACGAGGACCAGGCCGTGGACTACGCGAACGGCGTCGAGTACGCCCTCGCGTCCTCGGTGTGGACCAAGGACCACGCCCGGGCCATGCGGATGTCGCGCCGCCTGGACTTCGGCTGCGTCTGGATCAACACCCACATCCCGCTGGTCGCCGAGATGCCGCACGGCGGCTTCAAGAAGTCCGGCTACGGCAAGGACCTGTCCTCCTACGGCTTCGAGGACTACACCCGCGTCAAGCACGTCATGACCGCGATCTGACGTTCCTGGCACAGGCGGTCCGACAAGCAGGCGGTCCGACAAGTAGACGGTCCGGCGAACAGGCGGTCCGGCGGGCGGGCCGTCCGGATGAGCGGACGGTCCGATCACCGTCGCTCGTGTGATCCGACGAAGGGCCCGGGTCGATCCGACCCGGGCCCGGTGCCTTTGCACCCTGTCGGGCGATCGGGCGACCACCTGACAGGATGGAGCTGCACTTCGGGGGCGGCACTCCCTAGCCTTGCCAGCATGAGCAACCCCACCGCTGACCGGGCCGCCGGGCAGGCCGTCAAGGCCACCGATCGCGCGCACGTCTTCCACTCGTGGTCCGCCCAGGCGCTGATCGACCCCCTCGCGGTGGCCGGCGCCGAGGGCTCGTACTTCTGGGACTACGAGGGCAACCGCTACCTCGACTTCTCCTCGCAGCTGGTGAACACCAACATCGGGCACCAGCACCCCAAGGTGGTCGCCGCGATCCAGGAGCAGGCCGCCAGGCTCTGCACCATCGCGCCTGGCTTCGCGGTGGAGCCCCGCAGCGAGGCCGCCCGGCTGATCGCCGAGCGGACCCCGGGCGACCTCGACAAGATCTTCTTCACCAACGGCGGCGCCGAGGCCAACGAGAACGCCATCCGGCTGGCCCGGCTGCACACCGGCCGCCAGAAGGTGATGGCCACCTACCGCTCGTACCACGGCGCCACCGCCAACGCGATCGCCCTCACCGGCGATCCGCGCCGCTGGGCCAACGAGACCGGCGTCTCCGGCGTGGTGCACTTCTGGGGCCCGTACGCCTACCGCTCCAACTTCCACGCCGAGAACGAGGCGCAGGAGTGCGAGCGCGCGCTGGAGCACCTGGAGCAGGTGATCGCCTTCGAGGGACCGGGCACCATCGCGGCGATCATCCTGGAGACCGTGGTCGGTACGGCCGGCATCCTGATCCCGCCGCCCGGCTACCTGGCGGGGGTGCGGGAGATCTGCGACCGCTACGGCATCGTCTTCATCCTGGACGAGGTGATGGCCGGCTTCGGCCGCACCGGCGCCTGGTTCGCCGCCGACCACTGGGGCGTCACCCCGGACCTGCTGACCTTCGCCAAGGGCGTCAACTCCGGCTACGTCCCGCTGGGCGGCGTGGCGATCAACGCGAGGATCGCCGCCGACTTCGACGAGCGGCCGTTCCCCGGCGGGCTCACCTACTCGGGCCACCCGCTGGCCTGCGCCTCGGCGGTGGCCACCATCAACGCCATGGCCGAGGAGGGCATCGTCGAGAACGCCCGGCTCATCGGCGAGAACGTGCTCGGCCCCGGCCTGCGCGAGCTGGCCGAGCGCCACCCCTCGATCGGCGAGGTCCGCGGCCTCGGCGTGTTCTGGGCGCTCGACCTGGTCAAGGACCGCGCCACCCGCGAGCCGCTGGTGCCGTACAACGCGGCGGGCGCCGCCAACGCGCCGATGGCCGAGCTGGCCGCGGCGTGCAAGGCGCGCGGGCTGTGGCCGTTCGTCAACATGAACCGCTTCCACGTCGTCCCGCCGTGCACCGTCACCGAGGAGGAGGCCAAGGCCGGCCTCGCGGTGCTGGACGAGGTGCTGTCGCTCACCGACGCGCACACCGTCTGAGCACAGCCCGTTCGAGCACGGCCCGTTCGAGCACGGCACATCCGGGCGCAAGCCGTACGGACCCGGGCGCACCCGCCCGGGTCCGTCGTCGTGCCGGCGGCACCGCGGGCGCTCAGCGCCGTACCGCGTCCAGCGCCAGCAGGGCGACGTGCAGCGACAGGCAGGACTCCACCTGGTCGAGGTCGACGCCGAGGATCCGCTCGACCTTGTGCAGCCGGTCGTAGAACGACGGCCGGGACAGGTGCGCCGCGTCGGCGGCCGCCGACTTGTTGCGGCCCTGCTCCAGGTAGATCCGCAGCATCTGCACCAACTGCCCGTTGTGCTCGGCGTCGTACGCCAGCAGCGGGCCGAGCTCGCGCTCCACGTAGGTCTGCAGCCGGGCGTCGTCGCGCAGCAGGTGGAGCAGGCCGCGCAGCCGGACGTCCGGCAGCCGGTAGTAGGCGGCCGCGCGTCCGCCGGGGGCGTCGTGCAGCGCCGCGTCGGCGACCTGGGTGGCCTCCAGAAGGGTGCGCCGGGCGTCGCGGACCGAGCCGACCGAGGAGCCCACCGCGATCACCGGGGCGGGGGGCGGCCCGCCGTCCCGGTGACCCTCGGCCATCAGCCGGCGCAGCGCCGCGGCGAAGGCGTCCAGCGCGGTGTGCTCGTCCTGCTGGGCGCCGAGCGCGATCAGCACGCCCACGCCCTCGTCGTCCAGCGCGCCGACCAGCGCCGTCAGCCGGCTCGCGCGGATCGCCCCGGCGGCGAGCTCGGTGAAGTCCCGCAGCCGGGCCTGGGCCTCCAGCGCGGCCGGGATCGGACCGCGGCGCTGGCGCAGCATCACCCCGACCAGCCTGCGGCCCTCCAGCGGGACGCCGAGCGCCTGGGCGCGCAGGGCCACCTCGGAGACGGTCAGCGCGTGGGTGAGGATGCCGGAGAGCAGGGTGCGGTGGGTCTGCCGCTCCAGGCTCTCCCGGTCGCGGACCACCAGCCGGTTGAGCGCCAGGGTGGCGGCGCCGCGCTCCAGCAGCATCGCGTGCGGGTGCGGGGTGTCCTCGGGCAGCGGGCCCGGCTCCTCGACCAGGACGAGCCGGCCCCAGTCCTGCCCGCGCGCGCCGACCGCGGTGACCAGCCAGCCGCTGCGCGCGTCGTGCCCGGTGCGGCCGCCGGGCCGCACCCCGCGTGAGCGGCGCTCCCACTCCTCCAGCAGTTCGGCCTCGGGACGGCCTGCGGTGTCGTGGGCGAGCACCTGGTGGGCGAGGTTCTCCAGGACGACCGGCGCGCCCGCCATCCGGGCCACCTGGCGGACCACCTCGGCGGGTTCGGCGCCCTCCACCGCGAGCTCGTTGAACACCTGGTGGACCGCCTCGGAGGTGCGCAGCTGCTCCAGCTGGGCGTTGACCACCAGGGCGTGCACGGCCTCGGTGACGGCGACGAAGCGCAGCTCGCGGCGGAGCGCGATCAGCGGCAGGCCGCGCTGCTCGGCGGCGTGCACCAGGGCCTTGGGCAGCGAGTCGAAGTAGCGCCGGCCGAACTCGACGACCAGCCCGGCGACACCGACCTCGGCCAGCTCGTGGACGTAGCGGGCCAGCCCGTCGCGGTCCCCGGGCAGCGCGATGCCGGTGGTGAGCACCAGCTCCCCGCCCCGCAGCATGCCCGCCACGTCGGGCAGTTCGCTGACGTGCACCCAGCGGACCGGGCGTTCCAGGTGGGAGTCGCCGGCCACCACCACGGGCAGACCGCGCCGCATCACCTCCAGGTCGAGAACGCGGGCGACGGTGGGGAGCATCGCGGGGCCTCCTGGGTTCAGAGTGTCAGCTAAATCATCCATCCCGGCGCCGGGCCGTCGCCCGGCCGCGACCCTTGCACCCTGTAAGGCCCTGCGCCCCGAGCTTGGCGGAGTGACCCTTGTCACTCCGACCCGGCAGCGGGCATGGTCAGCGGGTCGGCAGTGGTGGGACACGGGCGGCACCGCCGGAATCCGTCGGGTGACCGGAAGGCAACAGCGGAATCCCTTGCCGGGACGGCGCGTGGCTGTCAGGATCGCGGATCCCGGTGACCGACCGGAACGGATTCCCCGCATCCCCGGCGCGACGGCCCGACCGGCCGGCCCGCCACCGGTGCGGGACCCCACGCCCGCCGACCGCGGAGCACGGCGTGGACGGCAGTACGGTCGCCCCCGCCGCTGCGGGCCGCGCAACCACCGGGCACATGGAAGGCACACCAGATGGACCTGACCGACTTCGCCGCGGGCGCCCAGTACATCGCGGGCCGGCCCGCCCGGGGCACCGGCGACCGGCCCTTCCAGGTCGTCAACCCCGCCGACGGCAGCGTGGTCCAGGAGTTCACCCTCGCCTCGACCGACGACGTGGACGCCGCGGTGGCCGCGGCCCTGGACGCCCTGCCCGCCTGGGCCGGCGCCACCCCCGGGGCCCGCTCCCAGGCGCTGAACCGGCTGGCCGCCGTGCTGGCCGACGCCGCCGAGGACCTCGCCCGGGTGGAGACCGCGCAGACCGGCAAGCCGATCAGGCTCTCCACCGAGTTCGACGTCCCCGGGACGATCGACAACACCGCCTTCTTCGCCGGCGCCGCCCGCCACCTGGAGGGCCGGGCCGCCGGCGAGTACTCCGGCGACCACACCTCGTACGTGCGGCGCGAGCCGATCGGCGTGGTCGGCTCGATCGCGCCGTGGAACTACCCGCTGCAGATGGCGGCCTGGAAGGTCCTGCCGGCCATCGCGGCCGGCAACACCATCGTCCTCAAGCCCTCCGAGCTGACCCCGCTCACCTCGCTGATGTTCGCCCGGGCCTGCACCGAGGCCGGCATCCCGGACGGCGTGGTCAACGTGGTCACCGGTGCCGGGCGGGAGGCGGGGGAGCGGCTGGTGTCCCACCCGGACGTCGCGATGGTCTCCTTCACCGGCTCCACCCCCGTCGGCAAGCGGGTCGCCGAGCTCGCCACCTC
This sequence comes from Kitasatospora sp. NPDC004240, assembly GCF_053603215.1. Lineage (NCBI taxonomy): Bacteria > Bacillati > Actinomycetota > Actinomycetes > Kitasatosporales > Streptomycetaceae > Kitasatospora > Kitasatospora sp. NPDC004240. The sequence goes on from NZ_JBSGFD010000053.1 coordinate 46,903, forward strand.
CACCGTCAAGCGCACCCACCTGGAACTCGGCGGCAAGGCCCCCTTCGTGGTCTTCGACGACGCCGACCTGGACGCGGCGGTGCACGGCGCGGTCGCCGCCTCCCTGATCAACACCGGCCAGGACTGCACCGCCGCCACCCGCGCCTACGTGCAGCGCCCGCTCTACGACGCCTTCGTGGCCGGCGTGGCCGAGCTGTACCGGACGGTCCGCCTCGGCGACCCCCTCGACCCGCGCACCGACCTGGGCCCGCTGGTCTCGTACGCCCACCGCGACCGGGTGGCCGGCTTCGTCGAGCGCGCCCGCTCGTACGCGACCGTGGTCACCGGGGGCGCGCCCGGCGACAAGGGGCACGACGGCCGCGACCTGACGGCCGGCGCCTACTACCTGCCGACCCTGATCACCGACGCCCCGCAGCACAGCGAGGTGGTCCAGGGCGAGATCTTCGGCCCGGTGCTCGTGGTGCTGCCCTTCGACGGCGACGAGGAGGGCCTGCGGCTGGCCAACGACACCCCGTACGGGCTGGCCGCCTCCGCCTGGACCGGCAGCGTGCACCGCTCGCTGCGCGCCACCCGGGAGCTCGCGGCCGGCTGCGTCTGGGTCAACGACCACATCCCGATCATCAGCGAGATGCCGCACGGCGGCTACCGGGCGTCCGGTTACGGCAAAGACATGTCACAGTACTCGTTCGACGAATACACCCAGGTCAAGCACGTCATGTTCGACACCACGGCGGTGGCGCGCAAGGACTGGCACCGCACGGTCTTCGGAGACAGATAACCCCCCGCGGGCGCACCCCCCGCCCGCCCGCCCGTACGTACCCCTCGCCCCAGGAGGCCCCGTTCCATGGCGTTCAACGAGATCACCGACGGTCTGTCAGAACCGGTCCGCAGGGCCTGGGAACGCAGCCTGACCAGCGGCCGGGCCGCCCTGACCCGCCGCACGGTGCTGCGCGCCGCCGCCCTCACCGCCGGCGCCGGCGGCCTCGCCGCCTGCGGTATCC
>NZ_JBSGFD010000054.1:0-47890 GCF_053603215.1 Kitasatospora sp. NPDC004240
ACGATCACCTCGTCCGCGACCTCGCCGAACTCCGACGCCCCGCCGAACTCCCGCTCCTGGCCGAACTCCGAGGGCCCGCCCAGGGCGGGTCGCGCGAGCGGTCCGCCGTGCCGTCGTCGGGCCCCGTCGGGGCCGCCGCGCCCCCCTCGGACACGCCGTAGGCTTGCCCTTTCGGCAGGCCGGCGCCCTCGGGGAGGGCCCGGCCGGGTAGGGACCGCGGGAGTGGACGGACGTGCTGCAGGACATCGAACGCCATCTGGCCTGCCCGCACTGCGCGCAGCCGCTCGCCCTCGACGGGCGCACCCTGCGCTGCCCGGCCCGGCACAGCTTCGACCTCGCCAAGCAGGGCTACGTCAGCCTGCTCGCCGGCGACGCCCACACCGGCACCGGTGACACCGCCGAGATGGTCGCCGCCCGTGACGACTTCCTGGACGCCGGCCACTACCGGCCGATCGCCGACGCCCTCGCCGAGGCGGCGGTGGCGCTCGTGGCCGGCGCCGAGGCCGGTGGGGAGCGGGGCGGCCCCGGCCACGCGACCCGTACCGACCAGACCGGTACGGACCCGGCCGGTGCGGACCAGACCCGTACCGACCAGACCGGTGCGGACCCGGCCGGCGGAGGTCTGGTGGCCGACCTCGGTGCGGGCACCGGCCATTACCTGGCCCACGTCCTCGACGCCCTGCCCGGCCGGGCCGGCGCCGCCCTGGACATCTCCAAGTACGCGCTGCGCCGCGCCGCCAGGGCCCACCCCCGGATCGGCGCCGTGGTGTGCGACGCCTGGCGCCCGCTCCCGCTGCGCGACGGCTCGGCCGACCTGGTGCTCAACGTCTTCGCGCCCCGCAACGGTCCCGAGATCCGGCGGGTGCTGCGCCCCGGCGGCGCCCTGCTGCTGGTCGCGCCGACCTCCCGGCACCTGCGCGAACTCGTCACCGCGCTGGGCCTGCTCTCCGTCGACGAGGAGAAGCAGCGCCGGATCGAGGAGAAGCTCGGCCCGTACCTGACGCCCGGTGAGCGCCGCGAGGTCGAGTTCCCGCTGCGGCTGTCCGCCGCCGACGTCCGGACCGTGGTCGGCATGGGCCCCAGCGCCTGGCACACCGACCCGGAGGAGCTGGCGGCCAGGCTCGCCCGGCTGCCCGATCCGGTCGAGGTGACCGCCTCGGTGACGGTCGCGGTCTACCGGCGTTGACCGAGGGCGGGGGCCGTGTGTCCCCTGGGGCGGGTGTGGCAGGCGGGGCCGGGACGGTCCACCCCGTTGGGATGAATCTCCCGAGCAGGCACGTTTCTGCCCCCTGACCTGCGGCTACCGTCCGGTGGGTGAATCGCGACGCCACCCGGCCCGCCGTGCCGGCCGCCCTCGAACCCGCCGCTCCCCGCTCCGGAACGCCGGTCTCCGGCTCCGGAACCCCGCTCCCCGCAGGGCCGGCCACCGGTGCCCCCGCCCCCGTCGCCCCCGGCCGGGCCGCGTCCGTGCCGGGCCCGGTCGCCGCACCGGGCGCGCGCCCGTCCGCCGGGAGCGCCGGCCCCGGTGAGCGGGCCGTGTTCCGGCCGACCGTCGAGGAGCTGCGGCTCACCTCGTTCAAGTCCTACCGCCGCGCCGTCCTGCCGCTCGCCCCGCTCACCGTGCTGCACGGCCCCGCAGGCGTCGGCAAGTCCAACGCGCTCGACGCCCTCGCCGTCCTCTCCCGGCTCGCCATCGGCGAGGACATCGCCGACTCCCTGGACGGGATGCCCGGCGTCACCGGCCCGCTCGCCACCCCGGTCCGCGGCGGTCTGGCCGGCTGCGTGCCGCACGGCCGCGACGCGGTCATCCTGGGCTGCACCGTCCGCTCCGGGGTCGGGCAGATCCGGCTGGAGGTGGTGATCCGGACCGACGGGCCCGTCCGGATCGCCCGCGAGCAGCTCATCCTCGACGGCCGGACCCTCGTCGAGACCGCCGAACAGGACCTGCGCCACCAGCGGATCAACGTCACCTGGCACAACAACACCCGGCAGGGCGACATCCGGGCGCCCTTCCCCAGCGGCGGCCTGATCACCGCGCAGCTCCCGTTGCGGGTGGCGGGCTCCTCCACCGGCGAGCGCAAGGTGCTCGCCGCCGCCGAGCAGCTGCTCACCGCCCTGCGCGAGGTGTTCCCGGTCCACCCCGTGCCCGCCCTGATGCGGGACTGGACGCGACCCGACCCGCAGGCCCGACTGGTCAGCACCGCCGCCAACATCTCCGCGGTCATCGCCCGGCTGAGCAACGAGTGCACCCGGCGCTACGGCCAGCTGCTGCGGGTCGTGCAGTCCGCCGCCCCGCACCCGCTGCTCGGACTCGAACTCGCCCGGCGCGGCGAAGGGCCGGACGAGCGCGTGCTCGCCGTCTTCGACGAGGGCGTCCTCGGCCCGACCGGCGCCGACCAGGCCTCCGACGGGATGCTGCGCCACCTCGCCTTCGCCGCCGTGCTGCTGACCGGCGCGGGGGTGCTGGACGTCGACCCCGCCGCCGAGGTGCCGTGGGCCCACCGGCAGCTCACCGTGCTGGCCGACGACCTCGGCTCGGGGCTCTGCCCGGAGCAGGCCGCCACCCTGCTGAGGCTGGCCCGCGAGATGTCCGGGCGCAACCAGCTGCGGGTCCTGGGGACGCTCCAGGAGCCCTCCGCCGCGCGCGAGGCGCTCGGCGGGCCGGGCGAACTGCCGCCGGGGGTCACCCTGGTCGAGTGCCGACGGGACCCGGACTCCGGGTACAGCGTGCTGCGGACGGAGTCGGCGCGGGTGCCGGTCCAGTGCGTGCGGGGGGTGGGGGAGGCGGAGCCGGAGGGCGCGGCCGCCGGGCCGGGAGGGGATGCGGTAGACCTGAGGGGTGAGCGAACGAGCGACGGGGCCTGAGGGTGGAGCGGCGGAGGCCGGTGCGGCCGCGGTGGGCGGTGGGGCGGGGTCGGTGGCGGACGGCGAGCCCGGGTCGGCGGTGGCCGGTGGGCCGGGGGCGGCGGTGCCCGGCGGGGATCCGAGCCTGGAGGGTCTGCGGGTGCGGCTGGTGGAGTTCGCGGCCGCGCGCGGTTGGCAGCCCTTCCACACCCCCAAGAACCTCGCGGCCGCGCTGAGCGTGGAGGCCGGTGAACTGCTGGAGATCTTCCAGTGGTTGACGCCCGAGCAGGCCGCCGCGGTGATGGCGGACCCGGACAGCGCGCACCGGGTCCGGGACGAGGTGGCCGACGTGCTCGCCTACCTGGTGCAGTTCTGCTCGGTGGTCGGGGTGGATCCGCTGGCCGCCCTGGCGGCCAAGATCGAGCGCAACGAGGTGCGCTTCCCGGTGCCCGGGACGGGCGGTGACGTCACCTCGGGGGCCGCGGGTTAATCCCTGCGGGGGAACGGATTCATCCACAGCCCCGGGTTGTCCACAGCTTTCCGGCCGGTGGCTGCGGGAACCCGGGGGCGGGTGCACTCTTCTGCCGTGAGCACGGAGACACCGTGCGTAGCGAGCGGGAGGAGTGGCCGTCGATGGATGCGCTGCGACTGATCAAGACGTCCCGGCACGCCCTGGCGGAGGCCAGGACGGTGCCGGACGTGCTGGCGGAGGCCCGGCAGGCCGCGCTGCTCACCGAGGCGGTGGGGGCCAGACTGGCCGAGCGGGAGGACCAGGAGGACGGCGAGCTGGCGCTGCTGGGCCAGTTGCTCTCCGCGGCGGGCACCCACGCGGCCGGCTGTCTGGAGCAGCCGCCGCCGGGCTCCTCGCCGCCGGATTCCGAACAGGGGACGCTACTGACGGAGGCATCCGGGTCCGGGATGTCGGTGACCGGGATGTCGGTGCGGTGCTGGCCGGAGCCCGGATCGCCGGATTCGTGGCCGCGCGGACGGGCCGGACGGCTGACCGAGCTCGGCGCGCTGGAGCCGATGACGGCCGAGCTCGGCCGGCTGCTGCACGACATGGCCGAGACGCTGGTGGTGCTGGCCTGCGGGGCGGACACCGAGAGCCTGTACTGGACGTGCGTCGACGGGATCGACGCCGGTACGGAGTGCCGCGACCTGGTGGCGGATCTCCATCGAGCGGTCCGGCGGGCTGAGGGCATCGAGGGGCCCGACCCGGACGAGCCCTGGGAACCGGACGTCGACCCGGACACGGGGACGAACGCCGGAGAGGGTGCCGACGTGGGCCCGGACGCGGACACCGGGCCGGATACGGACGTGGGTCCGGAGATCGACGTGGGCCCCGAGGCCGACATGTGTCCGGAGGCTGGTACGGGCCTGGGGGCCGGCGTCGGGTCGGGCCGGGACCGCGGCGCGGTGGCGGATCGGCGGGTCCCCGTGCGGCCGGTCGGCGGCGGGACGCCGTTACTGGTGGTCCGGCTCGACCCGCCGCCGGGTTGTGACCGCTGCGGCTACCGGGTCCGCGGGGCGTCGGGCCGTTCGGTGGCGGGCCCGTCCGACGGGGCCGCCGGGGCGGGGGCGGTGCCACGGGCGCCGGAGGACTGCAGCGCGGCGAGGTCCGCGGTCACCGAGGCGAGCAGCTCCTGCATCTGCTCCAGCAGGCTCTTGGGCGGGGCGGGCACCGCCGACGGGTCGGCGGCCTGCGGTGCCGTGGTTGCCTCGGAGCAGGATTCGGACATGAGGAGACCTCTTCGGATCGGTAGTGCGGTCTGATGCGGCCGGCGGCCCCCAGCCGACCCGCCGACCGGGCACGCCCGGTGCACCGTCGCCGGGCCGGGCGCTCCCGGTGCTCCGACCAACGAACCGCGCCCGCGCCCGGTCACCTCCCGCCACCCGATGCGGTCCAAGTCCTCGGGGCGGTAAGCCTCCCGGGTGAGCCCGGCTTGCCGTCGGCGAGCCGCCTCGGGTAGGGCCTGCCCGGGCTTGCCTACCGCGACCTGCCCATCGCGCCCACCGATCGCGCCCCGCCGGTCGGGTCGGCCCGGGCCGCTCCCGCGCGCTCGGCGCCGGCGAACGGGCGGGCCCCGGCACCCGAGGTGGGTGCCGGGGCCCGGACCGGCGCGGCGTTCCGGGCCGCCGTGGGGCGCCCGGTGGCCGGTGCCGTCAGTTGTGGGCGTGCAGCTCCGCGTTCAGACCGCCCCAGGAGCCGGAGCGGGCGATGACCTCGACCGCGCCGGTCTGCGAGTTGCGGCGGAACAGCAGGTTGTCCTGGCCGGACAGCTCCACGGCCTTGGCGACCTCGCCGTCCGGGGTGGTCACCCGGGTGCCGGCGGTCACGTACAGGCCGGCCTCGACGACGCAGTCGTTGCCCAGCGAGATGCCGATGCCCGCGTTGGCGCCGAGCAGGCAGCGCTCGCCGACCGAGACGACCTGCTTGCCGCCGCCGGAGAGGGTGCCCATGATCGAGGCGCCGCCGCCGATGTCGCTGTGGTCGCCGACCACGACGCCCGCGCTGATCCGGCCCTCGACCATGGAGGTGCCCAGCGTGCCGGCGTTGAAGTTGACGAAGCCCTCGTGCATCACGGTGGTGCCGACGGCCAGGTGGGCGCCGAGGCGCACCCGGTCGGCGTGGGCGATGCGGACGCCCGACGGGGCGACGTAGTCGGTCATGCGCGGGAACTTGTCGATCCCGTACACGGCGAGCTGGCCGCCCTGGGCGCGGACGGCGAGGCGGGCCCGCTCGACCGCGTCCACCGGAACCGGGCCGATGCTGGTCCACGCCACGTTGGCGAGCAGACCGAAGACGCCGTCCAGGTTCTGGCCGTGCGGCCGCACCAGGCGGTGGCTCAGCAGGTGCAGACGCAGGTAGGCGTCGTGCGCGTCGATCGGCTTCTCGTCCAGGGAGGAGATGGTGGTGCGCACCGCGACCACCTCGACACCGCGGCGCGGGTCGGTGCGCAGCGCGTCGGTCGCGCCGGCGCCCAGTTCGGCCTCGGCCTGCTCGGCGGTCAGCCGGACGGTGCCGGTCGGACCGGGCTCGGCGGTCAGGGCGGGAGCGGGGTACCAGGTGTCGAGGACGGTGCCGTCGGCGGCGATGGTGGCCAGACCGGCGGCGACGGCGCCCTGCGGGCGGGAGGTGGATTCAGCAGTCACATCGTGCACGTTAACGAATGCGGGCGCCGGGTGCCGAACACGCTCACCGTGCGGACGTCCTGTCCGGCGGGCACGCGGCCGGGATCCGGGCGTGGCCGGCCTGGCGTCGGCGTGGTGGCCGATGGTACTCGCGCGGGCGTCGGCGGGGTGCTGCCAGGGGCGCCGTTCGGGCGTCGTCCCGGCGTCGGCTGCCGTCGGCCGACGCCGGGCAGGTGATCGGGCGGGAGCAAAATCCGGGTGCTCACGGGCTCGGTGCTCGGCGATACTCGTGCAGGTGTTCATCTCGATCTCCACCACGGGCACGGCCGAGAGCCCTGCCACTGACCTGGGCTTTCTGCTGCACAAGCACCCTGGCAAGGTCCAGCGGTTCGGGACATCCCACGGCGAGGCGCACGTCTTCTACCCGGAGGCGGACGAGGAGGTCTGCACGGCGGCGCTGCTGCTGGACGTGGACCCGATCGCCCTGGTGCGCCGGGGCCGCGGCAAGGGCCGCGGCTCCCCGGACTTCGCGCTCGCCCAGTACGTCAACGACCGTCCCTACGCGGCGTCCTCGCTGCTCGCGGTCGCCCTGCGGACGGTGTTCCGCACGGCGATGAAGGGTGTCTGCGAGACCAGGCCGGGCCTGGCCGAGCAGCCACGGCCGCTGCGGATCTCGATGCCCGCCGTGCCGGCGAACGGTGCCGGCGACGGCGGTGGCGTGGGGATGGTCGGCCGGCTGTTCGAACCACTGGGCTGGCAGGTCGAGGCGGCCGCGATCCCGCTGGACGAGGCCTTCCCCGAGTGGGGCGAGTCGCGGTACGTCCGGATCGAGCTGACCGCGACCACCCTGCGCCTGGCCGACGCGCTCCAGCAGCTGTACGTGCTGCTGCCGGTGCTCGACGGCGCCAAGCACTACTGGGTCGCGCCGGACGAGGTCGACAAGCTGCTCGCGGCCGGAGAGGGCTGGCTCGCGGACCACCCCGAGCAGGCCCTGATCGCCCGGCGCTACCTGTCGCGTCGCTGGTCGCTGACCCGGACGGCGATGGAACGGCTGGAGCTGGCCCGGTTGGCCGAGGCGGACGACCGGGAGGCCGAGGAGATCGACAACGCGGTGGACGACGGCGACCACCCGGAGGAGCCGGACGGTCCGGCGAGCCCGGGCGGCACGGAGTCGTCGGCCGCCGGGGCGACCGGCGGGGCGGTCGACGGACCGGACGCCCCGGCGGCCGAGGAGCGGGCCCCCTCGCTCGCCGAGCAGCGCCGTGCGGCGATCGTCGCCGCCCTGCGCGAGGTCGGCGCCGCGCGGGTGGCCGACCTGGGCTGCGGGCAGGGCGAGCTGATCGGCGCGCTGCTCAAGGACCCGGCGTTCACCCGGGTGCTCGGCGTGGACGTGTCCGTACGGGCGCTGACCGCGGCCGCGCGCAAGCTCCGGCTGGAGCGGATGTCGGAGCGCCAGTCGGCCAGGGTCGAACTGGCCCAGGGCGCGCTGACGTACACCGACGACCGGCTGAAGGGGTTCGACGCGGCGGTGCTCTCCGAGGTGATCGAGCACCTGGACCTGCCCAGGCTGCCGGCCCTGGAGTACGCGGTGTTCGGCGCGGCCCGTCCGGCCGCGGCCGTGGTCACCACGCCGAACGTCGAGTACAACGTGCGCTGGGAGAGCCTGCCGGCCGGTCACGTCCGGCACGCCGACCACCGCTTCGAGTGGGACCGCGCGCAGTTCCGCGCCTGGGCCGAGCGGGTCGCGGCGACGTACGGCTACACGGTCGTGCTGCGTCCGGTCGGCCCGGAGGACCCGGAGGTCGGGGCGCCGACCCAGCTCGCCCTGTTCCGGATCGGCACGCCCGCCGCGCCGAACACGCCCGCCGCACCCGCCGGCACCGCCGCACCCGTCGACACCGCCGCACCGACCACGACGCCCGAAGGAGGCGAGACCCGATGACCGATGCCACCGACGCGACGGACTCCACCGAAGCGACCGGCACCACGGACGCGACCAGCACCACCGACCCCACCGGCGCACCCGAGGGGACCGCCCCCGACGTGCCGGCCGCCGAGCAGCCGCAGCCGCAGCCGCGTCCCCGGCGGCTGCCCGTCACGGACGTCTCCCTCGTCCTGCTGATCGGCACCAGTGGAGCGGGCAAGTCCAGCTTCGCGCGCAAGCACTTCCTGCCCACCCAGGTGGTCTCCTCCGACTTCTGCCGGGGCCTGGTGGCGGACGACGAGAACGACCAGTCCGCCTCCGCCGAGGCCTTCGACGTGCTGCACTACATCGTCGGCAAGCGTCTGGCGGCGGGCCGGCTGACCGTGGTGGACGCCACCAACGTCCAGCCGGAGGCCCGCAAGCAGCTGGTGCGGATCGCCCGCGAGCACGACGTGCTGCCGATCGCGATCGTGCTGGACGTCCCGCCGGGCGTCTGCGCCGAACGCAACCGCAGCCGTCCGGACCGCCAGCTGCCCGCCCACGTGGTCCCGCGTCAGAACCGCGAGCTGCGCCGCTCGCTGCGCGGCCTGGAACGCGAGGGCTTCCGCAAGGTGCACATCCTGCGCGGCGAGGCCGAGGTCGAGGCGGCCGAGATCGTGATGGAGAAGCGGTTCAACGACCTGCGCCACCTCACCGGCCCGTTCGACGTCGTCGGCGACATCCACGGCTGCCGCTCCGAGCTGGAGACCCTGCTCTCCCGGCTCGGCTACGCCCTCACCCGGGACGACGCGGGCCGCGCCGTGGACGCCGTCCACCCGGAGGGCCGTACGGCGGTCTTCGTCGGCGACCTGGTCGACCGCGGTCCGGACACCCCGGGCGTGCTGCGCCTGGTGATGGGCATGGTCGCCGCCGGGCACGCGGTCTGCGTGCCGGGCAACCACGAGAACAAGCTCGGCCGGGCGATGGACGGTCGGAAGGTCACCGTCTCGCACGGCCTCCAGGAGTCGCTGGACCAGCTGGCCGGGGAGCCGGAGGAGTTCCGGGCCGAGGTCCGGGCGTTCATGCGGGGCCTGGTCAGCCACTACCTGTTGGACGGCGGCGCCCTGGTGGTCTGCCACGCGGGCCTGCCGGAGAAGTACCACGGCCGGGCCTCCGGCCGGGTGCGCTCGCACGCGCTGTACGGGGACACCACCGGCGAGACCGACGAGTACGGCCTGCCGGTGCGCTACCCGTGGGCGGAGGAGTACCGCGGCAAGGCGCTGGTGGTCTACGGGCACACGCCCGTCCCCACCGCGAGCTTCCTCAACAACACCATCTGCCTGGACACCGGCTGCGTCTTCGGCGGCAGCCTGACCGCGCTGCGCTACCCCGAGCGCGAGCTGGTGAGCGTCCCGGCGGAGCAGGAGTGGTACGCGCCGGTGCGCCCGATGCTCACCGACGCGCCGGGTGCCCGCGAGGGCCGTCCGCTGGATCTCGCCGACGTGGCCGGCCGCCGGGTCGTCGAGACCACGTTGCACGGCCGGGTCGCGGTGCGGGAGGAGAACGCGGCGGCGGCGCTGGAGGTGATGAGCCGCTTCGCGATCGACCCGCGGCTGCTCGCCTACCTGCCGCCCACCATGGCACCCAGCGCGACCTCGCGCCGCCCCGGGTACCTGGAGCACCCCGAGGAGGCGTTCCTCGCCTACCGCGAGGACGGCGTGCGGCACGTCGTGTGCGAGGAGAAGCACATGGGTTCGCGCGCGGTGGTCCTGGTCGGCCGGGACACCGCCGCGCTGGAGAAGCGCTTCGGCGTGGACGGCCCGGGGGCGATCTGGACCAGGACCGGCCGGGCGTTCCTGGCCGACGACGGGCTCACCGCCGCGATCCTGGAGCGGGTGCGGGCCGCCGCCGAGCGGTCCGGCCTGTTCGAGGAGTTGGGCACCGGCTGGCTGCTGCTGGACGCCGAGCTGATGCCGTGGTCGCTCAAGGCCGCGGAGCTGCTGCGCCGTCAGTACGCGGCGGTCGGCGCGGCGGCGGGTGCGGCGCTGCCGCAGGTGCTGGCCGCCCTGGAACAGGCGGCCGGGCGCGGGCTGGACCTGGCCGCGCTGACCTCCCGCCAGCGGCAGCGGGCGGCGGACGCGCAGGCGTTCACCGAGGCGTACCGGCGCTACTGCTGGCCGACGGAGGGGCTGTCCGGCATCAGGCTGGCGCCGTTCCAGGTGCTGGCGGCGGAGGGGGCGAACCTCGCGGTCCGTCCGCACGACGAGCACCTCGCCTGGATCGACCGCCTGGTCGACGCCGACCACGAGGCCTGCGCCGGCACCGGCCTGCCGGACGGTACCGCGCCGGACGGCACCGCGGGTACGGCGGGCGCGCCCACCCCGGTGCTGCACCGCACCGGCCGGGTGCTGGTCGACACCGCCGACGAGGCGTCCGTCGCCGCGGCCACCGCCTGGTGGGAGGAGCTCACCGGGGCCGGCGGCGAGGGCATGGTGGTCAAGCCGCTCGCCTCGCTGGTGCGCGGCGCGGCGGGGGAGGGGCGGCCCGGCGGGCTGGTCCAGCCCGGTGTGAAGGTGCGCGGCCGGGAGTACCTGCGGATCATCTACGGCCCGGACTACACCGAGTACCTGGACCAGCTCCGTCAGCGCTTCCTCGGCCACAAGCGGTCGCTGGCGCTGCGCGAGTACGCGCTCGGCCTGGAGGGGCTGGACCGGCTGGCGGCCGGCGAGCCGCTGTGGCGGGTGCACGAGACGGTGTTCGCGGTCCTGGCGCTGGAGTCGGAGCCGGTCGATCCCCGGCTCTGAGCGGTCGCTGCCACGGGCGGTCGGCGGGGGTGTCACCCCGGCGACCGCCCGGAACGACGCAGCGGATCCCGCGCGGATCCCCTGAATGGATCCCTGCATCCGGGCCTGCATAGAAATTCCGGTCGTCGTATATAGTTGCTGCTTCGCGGTTGGCGCGGCCATCCGCTCGTCCACCCGTCCACCCGCCCACTCAGGATTCACACGGGAGCCCGGCATGGCGTTCAACCTCCGGAACAGGCACTTCCTCAAGGAGCTCGACTTCACGCCCCAGGAGTTCCGCTTCCTGGTGGACCTCGCCGCCCAGCTCAAGGCGGCGAAGTACGCGGGGACCGAGCAGCCCCGGCTGCGCGGCAAGAACATCGCGCTGATCTTCGAGAAGACCTCCACCCGGACCCGCTGTGCCTTCGAGGTCGCCGCCCACGACCAGGGGGCCGCCACGACCTTCCTGGACCCGGCCGCCTCGCAGATCGGTCACAAGGAGTCGATCAAGGACACCGCCCGGGTGCTCGGCCGGATGTTCGACGGCATCGAGTACCGCGGGCACGGCCAGGAGATCGTCGAGGAGCTGGCCACCCACGCGGGCGTGCCGGTCTGGAACGGCCTCACCGACGAGTGGCACCCGACCCAGATGCTGGCCGACGCGCTGACCATGCAGGAGCACGGCGCCAAGCCGTTCACCGCGACCACGCTCGCCTACCTCGGCGACGCCCGCTACAACATGGGCAACTCGCTGCTGGTCACCGGCGCCCTGCTCGGCATGGACGTCCGGATCGTCGCCCCGAAGCAGCTGTGGCCCGCCGAGGAGGTGCAGAAGGCCGCCCACACGCTGGCCGCCTCCACCGGCGCGCGGATCACCCTCACCGAGGACGTGGCCGAGGGCGTGGCCGGCGCCGACTTCCTGTACACCGACGTCTGGGTCTCGATGGGCGAGCCCAAGGAGGTCTGGGCCGAGCGGATCGAACTGCTCAAGCCGTACCAGGTGTCGATGGACACGGTCCGGGCCACCGGCAACCCGGACGTGAAGTTCCTGCACTGCCTGCCCGCCTTCCACGACCTGGGCACGGTGCTCGGGCGGCAGATGTTCGAGGAGACCGGCATGGCCGAGCTGGAGTGCACCGACGAGCTGTTCGAGTCGGCGCACTCCATCGTGTTCGACCAGGCCGAGAACCGCCTGCACACCATCAAGGCGGTCCTGGTCGCCACCCTCGGCGCGTAATCGGCTCCGGCGCAACCGGCTTCGGGGCGGGGGGCGTCGCGGCGGCTCAGAGATCGAGGTTCACGCAGGCCGCCCGGTCGCCCGCGCCGTGGCGGCCGGCGGGCCGGCCCGCGTGCAGGACGAGCGAGCGGGCCTCGCCGCGCCGGGGCTGCCAGTTGACCGCCGTCCTGGCGGTGCCCTCGCCCCGGGCGTCCGTGCGCACCGTCAGCCGCAGTTCGTTGTGGTCGTTGACGTACACCGGGTCGGTGGACGGCTGCACCGGGTCTCTCGCGTCCTGGTAGTGCGCGCCGGACGCGGCGGGGTCGGCGCCGCACGGTCCGGTGTGCAGGTGCGCCGGGAAGACGTGGTCCGGTGCGACCCTGCTCAGGGTGACCTCCAGCACGGTCCGCCCGGCCGTGGACCGGTCCACCACCACCCGCACGTGCGAGCCGTACGGCACCAGGTCGGTGGCGTGGCTGATGGCGGTCGGCGGCACGAAGGCCGTCGCCGGATCGAAGTCGGTCTCGACCACGACGTTCGGGGCCGGCCCGGCGGCGGCCGGGGAGGCCGGGCCCGGGTCGGGGACCGGCAGCAGGGCGAGCGGGAGCAGCGCGGCGGCGGTGTACGGAACGGGCATCGGTGGTCGGGCCTTCCGGAGGGTCGGGTGGAGCACAACCTCCCGATGTTCCCGGCCCCGGGCCCGCCCGCTCCGCCGCCGGGCCGCTCCCGCTCGGCGGATCACCCGGACGTGTCACCCCGGCCGGCGCCGCACGGGCCGTCCCGCGCCGCCGTCGCGGGCGTCACGGGGCGTCACGGGTGTCACCCCTCGGGGTTCTCCGGGGCGGTGCGGTGGATCCCCCGGATCTCGCAGCGCGGGCCGCTCGCCCGCATCAGCCGCAGGTCGGCGGTGACCAGCGGCACCCCGTACTGCTCGGCGACCGCCACGTAGGCGGCGTCGTCCGGGGTGAGGTTGTCCTTGAGCTCCCAGATCCGGCCGAGCAGCGGTGCCACCTCGACCTTGCGGATGCTCAACCCGGGCAGCCGGGCGGCGATCTCGGCGACCCGGTCGGCGGTGAGCTCCTTGGCCAGGTAGAGACCGCGCAGCGACTGCATCACCTCGATGACGACGTGCTCGGGCGCCACCCACTCGCCGCCCGCCGCGAGCTCGGCCCGGGCGGCGGTCCCGCGCGTGCCCTCGTCGGCCAGCGCCAGTACCAGCGCGGACGCGTCCACCACGATCATCAGTCGGCCCCCGGCCCGTCGGCGTGTCAGTCACCGGCCACCGTACCCACCGTACCCGCCGTACCCGCCGGGCCCACCGTACCCGCCGTACCCGCCGGGCCCGCCGGGCCCCGCCGAGGCTCGGGAGCGGCCCGAGCGGCCGGGAGCGGCCAGGGCCGACCCTCCGCCCGGGCCACCGGCTCACCGTTCGCCGGGCTCACCCGCTCACCGTTCGCCGGGCTCACCGGCTCACCGGGCCACCCGCTCAGCGACCGGCCGGGGTGGCCGAGGCGGTCGGGGTGCCGGGCGCCCCACGCCCCGGGGTGTTGTTGAAGAAGGGCGTGATGCCCTTGTTCGCCTGCTCGGCCCGCTCCGGGGTGATCCACTCCTGGAGGCTCCCGCTGGTGACCGCGGCCTTCAACTGCTCCAGGCTGTGTGGGAGTTCGCGCGGACTGCCGTAGATGCCGCCGGACATCTCGGTCAGCGTGATTCGGTGGTTGTCCTTGCGCAGCAGGTCGACGGTCCGGTTCCGGTAGCGGTCCTGGGTGAGCTCGGTCAGCAGCAGGGTGCTGCCGTCGGGGAGCTTGGTCACCTCGCACCGGTCGAGCTTCGGACCCGGCCGGGCCGTGATCGTCGCGCAGTCGTAGCGGTCGTCGTACCCGATGGAGGACGGGTCGTGCCCGGGGCCCATCGGGTTCGAGCCGGGCTTGAACAGCGCGCCGAGGCCACCCTCGAACTTGATCCGGAGGTTGACCGGGCCCTTGCCGTCGTCATACATCAGGGTGCTCTCGGTGAGGACGTTCCCACGCTCCCCCTGCGTCCAGCCCACCAGGGAGTAGTAGCCCTCGTAGGCGCTGAAGGTGCCGTTCCGGGGGAGGGACTCGACCAGTCCGAGGGCGGCCGCGTGTCCGGTCAGGGCGACCTTCCCGCTGTTGGCGCCCGTGCCGGCCTGGACCTTCTCCGGGCCGTCGTCGGTGTACCGGTTCGGGCCGGGGTCCTTCTCCTTCGGGGGAAGGGGCGATGCCGTCCCCGAGGCCGATCCGGCTCCCGCCGCGGCGGTCACCGTCCCGCCGTCGCCGCGCCCGTCGGGCGTCAGGGCCACCACGCCGCCGACGGCGAGCAGGACCGCCGCCGCCACCGTGCCGGACGCGGCCGCCCGCCGCCGGCGCCGCAGCACCCGGCCGCGCGTGGCGGCCCCGCTGACCAGCGGGCCGAGGTCCGGGGCGACGTCCGTCATCGCCCGGTCGAAGGTGGCGGACAGCCGCCGGCCGTCGGATTCCAGTTCGTCCATGATCTTCTCGGTTCCCTCTCTCTGGATCGTGCTCTGGGTCGTGCCGAATCGCTGGGTCGTGCCGAAGGTGAGCTGTGCCGAAGGTGAGCCGTGCCGGACCCCCGCGCCGCAGCGAAGTCGTGCCGGGCCGTGCGCCGGAGCCGACGGGGTCCTCAGGAGGCCGCGAGGCGGTCCACGCCGCGGTCCCCGAGGACCGTCCGCAGCCGGCCGAGGGCGCGCAGGGACTGGCTGCGGACCGCGCCGGCGCTGACGCCGAGCTCGGCGGCCGTCTCGTCGACGCTGCGGTCCTCCCAGTACCGCAGCACCAGGACCGCCCGGTCGCGGGGCGGCAGTTCGCCGAGCGCCGCGAGCAGGGTGACGCGCAGGGCGGGGTCGCCCTCGGGGACGATGTCGTCCGGCAGGTCGCCGAACGCGGGCTGCTCACCGCTGCGCCGCAGCCGTCGGTGGGAGAGGTAGCTGCGGACCAGGGTGCTGCGCGCGTACGCCTCCGGGTGCTCGGCCCGGCGGACCTTGGACCAGGAGGCGTAGAGCTTGGCGAGCGCGGTCTGGGTGAGGTCCTCGGCGAGGTGCCAGTCCCCGCAGAGCAGCAGCGCGGTGCGGAAGAGCTGGTGCCCCCGGCTGTGGGCGAAGTCCTCGAACTCCGCGGCCTCCTCGGCCCGTCGTTGCTTCCTGATCACCGGTGTCCCCTCGTGCCGTGCGGTGTGTTCCCCCTGCGCCCGGTTAGACGCCTGAGCCCGGAGGCCGCGTTACGGGCCACCGCGGAAGGCCGGGAAGGCCGGGAAGGTCGGGAAGGTCGGGGAGGCCGCACGAAAGGCCGAGCGGAAGGCCGGGGGAGACCCGGGGAGGCCCGGGCGAGGGCGCGCGGAGAGGCGGGGAAGCCCCCGGCGGACGGCGGACGGGGAAGCCGCGGGTGCGGGCCGTGCGGAACTAGGGCATGCCGAAGTGGTGAACCGGCGGGCATGCACTATGGTTTATCTCGACATCGAGATAACTGCCCACTACGATATATCTCGACATCAAGATACTTGCCGAGAGGCGCTCACCGGCGGTGCGGGCAAGGTAAGCCTAAGTAAGGCTGACCTTACCACCGTGGCGGCCGGATACCGCACGAAGCACCTAGAAGGAGTCAGTCGTGTCCGCGAACAGCTTCGACGCCCGCAGCTCGCTGCAGGTGGGCGACGAGTCGTACGAGATCTTCAAGCTCTCCGCCGTCGAGGGTTCCGAGCGGCTGCCCTACAGCCTCAAGGTGCTGCTGGAGAACCTGCTCCGCACGGAGGACGGCGCGAACATCACCGCCGGCCACATCTCCGCCCTCGGCAACTGGGACGCCACCGCGCAGCCGAGCCAGGAGATCCAGTTCACCCCGGCCCGCGTGATCATGCAGGACTTCACCGGTGTGCCGTGCGTGGTCGACCTCGCCACCATGCGCGAGGCCGTCAAGGAGCTGGGCGGCGACCCGGCCAAGATCAACCCGCTGGCCCCGGCCGAGCTGGTCATCGACCACTCCGTCATCGCCGACAAGTTCGGCACCCCGGACGCCTTCGTCCAGAACGTCGAGATCGAGTACGGCCGCAACAAGGAGCGCTACCAGTTCCTGCGCTGGGGCCAGACCGCCTTCGACGAGTTCAAGGTCGTCCCGCCCGGCACCGGCATCGTGCACCAGGTCAACATCGAGCACCTGGCCCGTACGGTCATGGTCCGTAACGGCCAGGCCTACCCGGACACCTGCGTCGGCACCGACTCGCACACCACCATGGTCAACGGCCTGGGCGTGCTGGGCTGGGGCGTCGGCGGCATCGAGGCCGAGGCCGCCATGCTGGGCCAGCCGGTCTCCATGCTGATCCCGCGCGTGGTCGGTTTCAAGCTGACCGGCCAGCTGCCGGCCGGCACCACCGCCACCGACCTGGTGCTCACCATCACCGAGATGCTGCGCAAGCACGGTGTGGTCGGCAAGTTCGTCGAGTTCTACGGCGACGGCATCGGCGCCATCCCGCTGGCCAACCGCGCCACCATCGGCAACATGTCGCCGGAGTTCGGCTCGACCTGCGCGATCTTCCCGATCGACGCCGAGACCATCAACTACCTGAAGCTCACCGGCCGTGACGAGCAGCAGCTCGCCCTGGTCGAGGCGTACGCCAAGGAGCAGGGCCTCTGGCACGACCCGTCGGTCGAGCCGGTCTACTCCGAGTACCTGGAGCTGGACGTCTCCACCGTCGTCCCGTCGATCTCCGGCCCGAAGCGCCCGCAGGACCGCGTGATCCTGGCCGAGGCCGCCGACAGGTTCGCCGAGGCGCTGCCGACCTACTCGGCCGAGGCGTCCAAGCCGACCGCGGTCACCGCCCCCGACGGCTCCTCGTACACCATCGACAACGGCGCGGTCGTGATCGCCTCGATCACCTCCTGCACCAACACCTCCAACCCCTCCGTCATGCTGGGCGCCGCCCTGCTGGCGAAGAAGGCCGTGGAGAAGGGCCTGACGGTCAAGCCCTGGGTCAAGACCACCCTGGCGCCCGGCTCCAAGGTCGTCATGGACTACTACGAGAAGGCCGGCCTGCTCCCGTACATGGAGAAGCTGGGCTTCAACCTGGTCGGCTACGGCTGCGTCACCTGCATCGGCAACTCGGGCCCGCTGCCCGAGGAGGTCTCGGCCGCGGTCAACGAGTCCGACCTGGCCGTCGTCTCGGTGCTCTCCGGCAACCGCAACTTCGAGGGCCGGATCAACCCCGACGTCAAGATGAACTACCTGGCCTCCCCGCCGCTGGTGGTCGCCTACGCCCTCGCCGGCAACATGAACGTCGACATCACCCGCGACGCCCTGGGCAAGGACGCCGACGGCAACGACGTCTTCCTCGCCGACATCTGGCCGTCGGAGCAGGAGGTCGCCGACACCGTCGCCGGCTCCATCGACCAGGACATGTTCGACAAGGGCTACCAGGACGTCTTCGCCGGTGACCACCGCTGGCAGTCGCTCCCGGTCCCGACCGGCAACACCTTCGAGTGGGACGCCGAGTCCACCTACGTCCGCAAGCCCCCGTACTTCGAGGGCATGGCCAAGACCCCGAGCCCGGTGACCGACATCGCCGGCGCCCGCGTCCTGGCCAAGCTGGGCGACTCGGTCACCACCGACCACATCTCCCCGGCCGGCAACATCAAGCCGGGCACCCCGGCGGCGCAGTACCTGACCGCCAACGGTGTGGAGAAGCGCGACTTCAACTCGTACGGCTCGCGCCGTGGCAACCACGAGGTGATGATCCGCGGCACCTTCGCCAACATCCGTCTGCGCAACCAGATCGCGCCGGGCACCGAGGGCGGCTACACCCGCGACTTCACCCAGGCCGACGCGCCGGTGTCGTTCATCTACGACGCCTCGCAGAACTACCAGGCCGCCGGCATCCCGCTGGTCGTCCTGGCCGGCAAGGAGTACGGCTCCGGCTCGTCCCGCGACTGGGCCGCCAAGGGCACCGCGCTGCTCGGCGTCAAGGCCGTCATCGCCGAGTCCTACGAGCGCATCCACCGCTCGAACCTGATCGGCATGGGCGTCCTGCCGCTGCAGTTCCCCGAGGGCCAGAACGCCGACTCGCTGGGCCTGACCGGCGAGGAGACCTTCTCCTTCACCGGTGTGACCGAGCTGAACGACGGCCGCACCCCGGCCACCGTGAAGGTCAAGGCCGGCGACGTCGAGTTCGACGCGGTCGTGCGCATCGACACCCCCGGCGAGGCGGACTACTACCGCAACGGCGGCATCCTGCAGTACGTGCTGCGCAGCCTGATCGGCTGAGCCGCCCGCTAGACCGGTGAGGGGCCGGACCGCGTTCGCGCGGTCCGGCCCCTCCCGCGTTCCCGCGTTCCTTCCGTATGCCCGCGCCCCGCCCGACCCCTGCCCGCCGCTCTCCCGAAGCCCACCCGAAGCCCGTCCGCGCGCCTCCCGAAGCCCGTCCGCGTTCTGCGTACCGCCTCATTCGTGTCCGCGCTCTTGCCCGCGGCGTCCGCAATGGACTAAACCTCTATCTCAAGCTTGGTCCAGACCATTTGACGCTGCCTCAGAGAAAGCGCGGGTCTTCTCGTATGCGCATGATCAGTCGCACCGCCGCCCTGCTCGCCGCCGTCACGGTGGCCTCCGCGCTCGCCGCCCCCACGGCCTCGGCCCACGACCGCGACCACGCTCCGAGGCTGAAGGGCCAGCGGGTCGGCTACTTCACCCAGTGGGGCGCCGACAGCTCGGCGAAGCGGGTGCAGGAGTCCGGCCAGGCCGGGAAGCTCACCGTCATCAACTACGCCTTCGGCAACGTCTCCGCCGACGGCACCTGCTTCGAGAGCAACGAGGCGGGCCAGGGCGACGCCCGCAACGACTACCAGCGTCCGTTCACCGCCGCCGAGTCGGTGGACGGCGTGGCCGACGCCCCCGGCCAGCGGCTCAAGGGCCACTTCAACCAGCTGCGCAAGCTCAAGGCCGCCAACCCGCAGCTCAAGGTGGTCATCTCGCTCGGCGGCTGGACCTGGTCCAAGTACTTCTCGGACGCCGCCGCCACCGCGGAGGCCCGCCGCAAGTTCGTCTCCTCCTGCGTGGACCTCTACATCAAGGGCAACCTGCCGACGCTCGGCGGCGAGGAGGGCGGCCGGGGCGCCGCGGCCGGCGTCTTCGACGGCATCGACGTCGACTGGGAGTACCCGGGCGGCGGCGGTGACGCGGGCAACGTGGTCCGCCCCGAGGACGGCCGCAACTTCACGCTGCTGATGCAGGAGTTCCGCCGCCAGCTGGACCAGGCGAGCGGCCGCAAGGGCCCTCACCTGCTGCTCACCGCGGCGGTCGCGGCCAACGAGACGGTGGCCGGCCGGCTGGAGCTGCCGAGGCTCGCCAGGTCCGTCGACTTCCTCAACCTGATGACCTACGACCTGCACGGCCCGTGGGAGGGCAAGGGCCCGGCCAACCACCACGCCAACCTCTACTCCGACCCCACCGACCCGGACCCGCGGCAGCGCAGCGCCGACAAGGCGGTCGACTTCTACGTGAAGAACGGCCTGCCGGCCGCGAAGACCGTCCTCGGGGTGCCCTTCTACGCCCACGGCTGGACCGGCGTGCCGGCCGGCGGCCGCGGCGGACTGCACCAGCCGGCCACCGCGGCCGCCCCCGACCTCTCCTACAAGGAGGTCAACGCCAAGCCCGGCACCGTGCACGTCGACCGCGAGCACGGCGCGAGCTGGAAGTACGACGGCACCACCTTCTGGAGCTACGACACCGCCGAGGTGCTCACCCAGAAGGCCCGCTACGCCCGGTGGAACGACCTGGGCGGGGTGATGGTGTGGTCGCTGGACGGCGACGACGAACGGGGCAGCGGGATCGGCGCCCTGCACCGGGGCCTCCAGCGCGACTGAGCCCGTACGCGACCGGGGGCCGCGCACGCCTGATCCCGTACGCGACCGGGGCCCGTGCACGCCCGGGCCCCTACGCGGCCGGGCCCGCCGCCGTACGCGAACGCGTACGACGGCGGGCCCGGTGACCGGTGCCGCGTGACCGTCAGAGGCGGTCGCAGGCCTGGGCGCGCAGCGCGCGGGCCAGGTCGTCCCGGCACTCCAGCACGAGGCGGCGCAGCGCGGGCGCCGCGTCCGGGTGGCCGTCCAGCCAGGCGTCGGCCTCGGCGATGGTCCGCTCGCCGATCTGGGCGCGCGGGAAGAACCCGCCGACGATCCTCATCGCGATCTCGATGGTCCGCTCGGACCAGATCCGCTCCAGCAGCTTGAAGTAGGGGTCGGCGTAGAGCGCGGTGAGGTCGCGGTGCGAGGGCAGCGCGAAGCCGGCGATGTTCGCCTCGACCAGGGCGTTGGGCAGCTCGTCCGAGTCGATGACGGCGGCCCAGGCGGCGGCCTTGGCCTCGGCGGTGGGCCGGGCGGCCAGGGCCTGGGTGTACTGGCGCTTGCCGCTGGCGGTGTTGTCGGTCTCCAGCTCCGCGGCGAGCTCCTCGTCGGAGGCCTGGCCGGCCGCGGCCAGGGCCAGCCAGAGCGACCAGCGCAGCTCCTGGTCGACGTCCAGGCCGTCGATCCGGGCGGTGCCGGCGAGCAGGCCGCGGACCAGGCCGAGGTGCTCGGAGCCGCTGGCGGTCTGGGCCAGGAACCGGGCCCAGGCGAGCTGGTGGTCGCTGCCGGGGACGGCCGCGCGCAGCTCGCGCAGCGCGCCGTCGGCGAGCAGCCGGTTGCCCTCGCCGCGCCAGGCCGCGTCGGCGTACAGGTCGACGGCGCCCTTGGACTGCTGGTGCAGGGACTGCAGCACGCCGATGTTGGCCTCCTGGCCGGCGAAGCGCAGCACCAGGGCCACGTAGTCGCGGGCGGGCATCAGGCCGTCGCGGGTGAGGTTCCAGACCGCGGACCAGGCGAGCGCGCGGGCGAGGTCGTCCCGGACGTCGCCGAGGCCGACGCGGACGGTCTCCAGCGACTCGGCGTCGAAGCGGATCTTGCAGTAGGTGAGGTCGTCGTCGTTGAGCAGCACCAGCGCCGGGCGCGGGCGGCCGGCCGCCTCGGTGACGACGGTCCGCGCGCCGGTGACGTCGAGCTCGATCCGCCCGGTGCGCACCAGGGCGCCCTCGTCGTCGCGGTCGTACAGGCCGACGGCGATGCGGTGCGGGCGCAGCACCTCGCCGTCCTGGAGCACGGCGAGCTCGGTGATCCGGCCCTCGGCGTCGAGGGTGAGCTGCGGGGTGAGCGAGTTGACGCCGGCGGTCTGCAGCCAGGCGGCGGCCCAGGACGTGAGGTCGCGGCCGCTGGTCTCCTCCAGGATGTCCAGCAGGTCGCCGAGCACGGTGTTGCCGTAGGCGTGCCGCTTGAAGTAGCGGCGGGCGCCCTCGAAGAAGGCCTCCGAACCGGCGTACGCCACCAGCTGCTTGAGCACGGCCGCGCCCTTGGCGTAGGTGATGCCGTCGAAGTTGAGCTTGGCGTCCTCGAGGTCGCGGATGTCCGCGGTGATCGGGTGGGTGGTGGGGAACTGGTCCTGGCGGTAGGCCCAGGCCTTGCGCTGGTTGGCGAAGGTGACCCAGGCGGAGGAGGCGTGCCGGGTGCGCGCGCCGATCAGGCCGTAGGAGCCCATGAAGTCCGCGAAGGACTCCTTGAGCCAGAGGTCGTCCCACCACTTCATGGTGACCAGGTCGCCGAACCACATGTGCGCCATCTCGTGCAGGATGACGTTGGCCCGGCCCTCGTACGCGGCGTCGGTGACCTTCGAGCGGAAGATGAACTCCTCGCGGAAGGTGACGCAGCCGGGGTTCTCCATGGCGCCGATGTTGTACTCGGGCACGAAGGCCTGGTCGTACTTGCCGAAGGGGTACGGGTAGTCGAAGGTCTCGTGGAAGAAGTCCAGGCCCAGCTTGGTGACGCCGAGGATCTCGTCGGCGTCGAAGTAGCGGGCGAGCGAGCGGCGGCAGAGCGCGGCGAGCGGGATCTCCAGCGTGGTGCCGTCGGGCAGGACGCGACTGTAGTGGTCGGTGACCGTGTGGTACGGGCCGGCGACGACGGCGGTGATGTAGGTGGAGATCGGCCGGGTGGGCGCGAAGTGCCAGGTCCGGGCGTCGCCCTCGGTGGTGACGCTCTCGTGGACGGCGTTGGAGCGCACGTCCCAGGCGGCGGGGGCGCTGACGGTGAAGGTGAAGGGCGCCTTCAGGTCGGGCTGCTCGAAGGTGGCGAACACCCGGCGGGCGTCGGCCGGCTCGTAGTGGGTGTAGAGGTAGGTCTCGCCGTCCACCGGGTCGGTGAAGCGGTGCAGGCCCTCGCCGGTCCGGCTGTAGGCGCAGTCGGCGTCGATCTCCAGCACGTTCTCGGCGGCCAGGCCGTCCACGTGCACCCGGGCGCCGTCGAAGGCGGTGGCCGGGTCGATCGCGCGGCCGTTGAGGGTGACCGAGCGCACCGAGACGGCGAGCAGGTCGAGGAAGGTCGCGGCACCGGGCCGGGCGCAGCGGAAGGCGATGGTGGTGACGGACCGGAAGGTCGTGGCCGCCGGGTCGGGGGCGGAGGTCACGTCCAGCCGGACCCGGTAGCTGTCGAGGGCCAGGATGCTGGCCCGCTGCTGGGCCTCGTCGCGACTCAGGTTCTTGCCCGGCACGGCGGTACTCCTTTGTCCGGCTCGCACGGTGGTGCGGTTCGCGGTGGTGCGGTTCGGTGCGTCGGTGCTCGCACCGGGGGCATCTTTTCACGCCCCCCACGCCGGTACCATTGCACAAATCGGTGCAGCTGCCCGGAATCAGCGGGGGCGGCCGGGTGTTGGGTCGTGGAGGGCCCCGTCCGGGGTCCGGTACGGACCTGTCCCGAGTACCTCTCATGAAGGACGACAGCCTTGACGACTGCCGCTGAGCGCAAGACCGCCGACTTCTGGTTCGACCCGGCCTGCCCGTGGGCCTGGATGACGTCGCGATGGCTGATCGAGGTCCAGCAGCTGCGTCCGGTGGACGTGAACTGGCACGTGATGAGCCTGTCGGTGCTGAACGAGCACCGTGACCTCCCGCAGAACTACCGCGAGCTGCTGGACAACGCCTGGGGCGCGGTCCGGGTCTGCATCGCGGCCGCCGAGCAGCACGGCGACGAGGTGCTGGGCCGCCTCTACACCGAGCTGGGCACCCGCTTCCACAACCAGGCGCTGCCGCAGAACCGCGAGACGATCGAGGCGGCGCTGGTCGCGGCCGGCCTGCCCGCCGAGCTGGCGGACGCGGCCGACACCGACGCGTACGACGAGGCCCTGCGCGCCTCCCACAAGGAGGGCATCACCCTGGTCGGCGAGGACGTCGGCACCCCGGTGATCGCGGTGGAGGGCGCGGACGGCGAGCGGGTCGCCTTCTTCGGCCCGGTGGTCACGCCGGCCCCGCGCGGCGAGGCCGCGGCCCGCCTGTGGGACGGCACCCTGCTGGTCGCCGGCACCCCCGGCTTCTACGAGATCAAGCGCACCCGTACCGCGGGCCCGTCCTTCGAGTGACGGCCGGCGGGCGGCCGTCCGGGAGCGAGACCCGGGCGGCCGTCCGCGGCGCCGTGACAGGACACGTCGGCGGCGCGCGGCGGAGCACGACGAAGGGGCCCGGTACCGAGTTCTCGGTACCGGGCCCCTTCGCCGTGCGCGCGGTGGCCGCGGTCAGCCTTCCGCGGCCGTCACGCGGCGGCCGGTCAGCCGTTCAGGGCGCGTGCCGCGTCCCGCTTCTGCTTGACCAGGCCCGCGGTGACCAGGGCGGCGATCAGCACGGCGGCCGCGTACAGCTGCTCGCGGTTGCCCTCGGTGGTGGTCATCAGGGCGAGGATGCCGGCCACACCGGCCATGGCGAGCCAGGTCAGGTACGGGTAGCCCCACATCTTCACGGTCAGCAGCTCGGGCGACTCGCGCTCCAGGCGACGGCGCATCTTCAGCTGGACGAAGCAGATGAACAGCCAGACCACCAGGATGGCGACGCCGGTGGTGTTCATCAGCCAGGTGAAGACGGTGTCGGGCCAGAACTTGCCGGCCAGCACCGCGCCGAAGCCGAAGACGCAGGAGGCCAGCACGGCCAGCCGCGGCACGCCGCCGGAGACCTTGGCCAGCGCCTTGGGGCCCTGGCCGCGGGAGACCAGCGAGTACGCCATCCGGGAGGAACCGTAGATGTTGGCGTTCATCGCGGAGAGCAGGGCGATCAGCACGACCGCCTTCATGATGGTGTCCGCGCCCGGGATGCCCAGGTGCTGGAGCACGGTCACGTACGGGCCGTTGGTCGCGACCGACGGGTCCTTCCAGGAGACCAGGGTGACGACCAGGACCATCGAGCCGATGTAGAAGATCGCGATCCGCCAGACCGCGGTGCGCACCGCGTTGGCGACGTTCCTGCGCGGGTCGTCGGACTCGGCGGCGGCGATGGTGACGGTCTCCAGACCGCCGTACGCGAACACGGAGGCGAGCAGGCCGACGATCAGGCCGCTGGTGCCGTTGGGCAGGAAGCCGCCCTGGCCGGTGAGGTTGGTGGTGCCGGGGGCGCCGTCGCCGAGCACGCCGGTGACGCCGAGGGTGCCGATCACCAGGAAGGCGACGATCGCGGCGACCTTGACGGCGGCGAACCAGAACTCGAACTCGCCGAAGTTCTTCACCGCGGTCAGGTTGCTGGCGCAGAAGAAGACCATGAAGAGGCCGACCCAGACCCAGGCGGAGACGCCGGGCACCCAGCCGTTCATGATCTTGCCCGCGGCGGTGGCCTCGGCCGCGACGCCGCAGCAGAGCATCACCCAGTACATCCAGCCGGCCGTGATGCCGGCCCAGGTGCCGATCTCCTTCTCGGCGTGCACCGAGAACGAGCCGGAGGCGGGACGGGCGGCGGACATCTCGCCCAGCATCCGCATGATCAGCATGACCAGGAGGCCGGCGAGGACGAAGGTGAGCACGATGGCCGGGCCGGCGGCCGCGATGCCCGCGCCGGAGCCCACGAACAGGCCGGCGCCGATCACTCCGCCGAGGGCGATCATCGACAGGTGGCGCTGCTTGAGGCCGTGCGTGAGCTGCTGCGGTCCGTCGGTGGGGGTGGGGGTGGAGGTCGTCCCGGGCGCCGAGGGCGCGGAGGTACGGGCCATGAGGGTGGAATCCCGACTGTCTGGATATCCCCGTTCGGATATCGGGCTAGGCCGCCCAATATCCGGGCACTCCGTCGCCCATGCCAAGAAATCTCCGCGCGGGCCCACGATACGGACCGATCAATGACCGAAAGTGATCGCATTGAGACTGAAAGCTGTCATCGACTCGGTCGGATCCGACAATGACCGCCCTCGGGGGTTGTCGGATCCGAAGGCGGCGCACCGTCAGATCCTTGCGTAGGTTGACAACCGTTCACCTCATTGATCATCCGGAAGCGGAGAAAACCGATGGCCACTGCCAGCCCGACCCCCGCCCGCGCCGTGCTCGCCGACCTGCTGCCCGCGGCCGGCACCCGCCTCGGCGCCCAGGCCCGCGACCTCGCCCTGGTGGCCGGCGGCGCCGTTCTCACCGGCCTCGCCGCCCAGCTCGCGCTGCCCGTCCCCGGCTCGCCCGTCCCGGTCACCGGCCAGACCTTCGCCGTGCTGCTGGTCGGCACCGCGCTCGGCGCCCGCCGGGGCATCGCCTCGCTCGGCCTCTACCTGCTGGCCGGCATGGCCGGCCTGCCGTGGTTCGCCCACGCCACCTCCGGCTGGTCGATGCCCACGCTCGGCTACATCATCGGCTTCGTCGTGGCGGCCGGCCTCACCGGTGCGCTGGCCCGCCGCGGCGCCGACCGCAAGCCGCTGGACACCGCGGTCGCGATGGTCCTCGGCAGCGTCGCGATCTACGCCGTCGGGGTGCCCTACCTGGCGTTCTCGCTCGACGTCCCGCTCGCCCGCGCCGCCGAGCTCGGCCTCTACCCCTACCTGGTCGGCGACACCCTCAAGGCCGTCCTCGCCGCCGGCGCCCTGCCGCTCGCCTGGAAGCTGCTCGGCCGCCGCTGAGCCGGCCGCGGGGCCCCCTTGCGGAGCCCGGGCGCACGCACGTGCCACACTGCTCCCATGCGCGTGTACCTGGGCTCCGACCATGCCGGATACGAACTGAAGAACCACCTCGTCGAGTGGCTCAAGGAGGCCGGCCACGAGCCGGTCGACTGCGGGCCGCACATCTACGACGCCCTCGACGACTACCCGCCGTTCTGCCTGCGCGCCGCCGAGCGCACCGCGGCCGACGCGCAGGCGCTGGGCATCGTGATCGGCGGCTCCGGCAACGGCGAGGCGATCGCCGCCAACAAGGTGAAGGGCGTGCGGGCCGCGCTGGCCTGGAGCGAGCAGACCGCCGCGCTCGGCCGCGAGCACAACAACGCCAACGTGATCTCCATCGGCGGCCGCATGCACAGCCAGGAGGAGGCCACCAAGTTCGTCGAGGTCTTCCTCAACACCCCGTACAGCGGTGACGAGCGGCACACCCGCCGGATCGACATGCTGAGCGAGTACGAGACCACCGGCGAGCTCCCGCCGATCCCGGCCCACCACCCGCAGGAGAGCTGACCTCCACCCCCCGGACCGGCCCCACGGGCCCTGTGGCATCGGCCACAGGGCCCGTTCGTCGCCGGGGGCGCGTGGGCGGAGGGGTGCGCGGGGCGCGTGCCGCGGCCGGCCGCGGGTACGCCCAACCGGCGCACGCCTCCTGACGCCCCGGCTGCCCCCGTGCCATTCGGCCGAAACCCGCTGACGCGCCCGCGCCACGCCCCGACCGGCCACGTCCGGCCCGTCGACGACGACCCACGACGCTGGATATGGTCGGTCACCATGGCTGGCAGAGCGCAGGGCACACCGCCCCGGACGACTGCGACGAGGCCCGACGCCGCCCCGGTGAAGGACCCCGTGACGGCCCGGCTGGGCAAGAGACTGCGCCGGGTCCGCCGAAGGCTGCGCACCGCCGGCGTCGACTACTTCCGCGGCGGCGCCGCCGACTGGCCCGTGCTCTGCGTGCTCGCCCTGCTCGTCCCGCTGCTCATCCTGGCCAACATCTGGTTCCCCGCCTGGGCCCCGCCGACCTCGCTGGTGCTGCCGATCCTGGCCGCCGCGCTGCTGCTGCGCCCCGGCAGCCTGGTGGTGCTCTACGCGCTGGCCGCCCTGGGCCTGTCCGCCGAGTCCGTGATCCACACCGGGCAGCGGGTCGCCAGCGCCGACCCGGACGCCTACACCTACGGGGTCACCCCCGGCGCCGCCCTGGTGGTCGGCGCGGCCGGGGTCGGCGGCCTGCTGCTCGCCCAGTTCCGCAGCCGGGTCGGCGTCCCCTGGTGGGGAGGCTCCACCATGCTCTTCGACCTGCGCGAACGGCTGCGGGTGCAGAGCCGGGTGCCCGCGCTGCCCGAGGGCTGGCACGCCGACATGGCGCTGCGCCCGGCCGGCGGGCAGTCCTTCTCCGGTGACTTCGTGGTCGCCGCCCGCACCGGCCCCGGCCAGCGGGTGCTGGAGGTGGTCCTCGCGGACGTCTCCGGCAAGGGCATGGACGCCGGCTCGCGCGCCCTGCTGCTCTCCGGTGCCTTCGGCGGCCTGCTCGGCTCGCTGCCCGCGCACGACTTCCTGCCCGCCGCCAACGGCTACCTGCTCCGGCAGTCCTGGGAGGAGGGCTTCGCCACCGCCGTCCACCTGGTGCTGGACCTGGACACCGGCGAGTACGAGCTGCTGTCGGCCGGCCACCTGCCGGGCATGCAGCGCCTCGCCGGGGCCGGTCGCTGGGAGGTCAAGGAGGCGGCCGAGGGCCCGCTGCTCGGGATCTACGACGGCGCCAAGTTCGAGGGCGTCCGCGGCCGGCTCGGCCGCGGCGACGTGCTGATGCTCTGCACCGACGGCATGGTGGAGGCGCCCGGCCGGGACCTCTCCGAGGGCATGGACCGGCTGATGGGCGAGGCCGACCGGCTGGTCCCCGGCGCCGGACCGGGCAGCGGCCTCGGTGCGGCCGGCCGGTTGATCGAGACGGTCGCCCGGGACATCAACGACGACCGGGCCGTCCTGCTGCTCTGGCGCGACTGACGGATCCCGGCGCCCGCCGGCTCCTTCGCGCACCTCCGCACCTCCACCCGCCCCCTGCCCGCGCGCCCTGCCGTGCCCCTACCAGGGCCGGCCGGGGCCCGCCCCGCGATCTGGCACATGCCAGGGGCAGCTGCGCGGACTGTCAAGCCCCGAGTGCTGATCTTCGGCCATTTCCGGACGGCCGCCACCGGAGCGGACCGCCCTCCTCCGGTCCGGTCGGCCGGGGGTTTCCCGGCCGCTCAGCGGTGCCCCGCCGACGATTCGTCAGCAGGCCTCCGCTATCGTCTCGGTCGGCGGAAACTCGTCCCACGCACGGGATGTCGACGGTCGCCTTTCGGTCAGACCTTTACGCAACCGGCACGGTCGACCACACTGAGTCTGGGCGGGACTGGTCGGGACTCGGGGGATGGGGGGCAGCGGGTGCGGCGCGACGGGCATCACGGGGCCGCGCGGAACTTCCCTTCCGGGCCTGGCGTGTTCGACCTGTCTTCCGCCTCGGGACCGTCGGACAGGCCGGGGTCCGGCTATCACTGGGGGCTCCGGCCGGGGCCCCGCTATGAAACGAGGAAGTGAGTCCGGGTGGCACTCTCCGTCTCCGCGCTGGTCCTGTTCGGCATCATCTGCGTGATCTTCATCCGCAACAAGCAGCTGAAGGTCGGCCACGCCGTCCTGGCCGCCCTGTTCGGCTTCATGCTCCACGAGACCACGGCGGCCAAGCCGATCGCGGACTTCCTGACCCAGCTGGCCAACAGCATCTCCGGCATCACCAGCTGAGCCTTCGCCCGACCGACACCGGGGGAACCGGGCCGACGGTGCGTGCTACCGGTCGGCCCGCCGGGCCTGCCGCCACCGGCTGAACAGTCCCCGCGGCCGGAGCGCCGCGAGGGGCGGCACGGGGGCGGGTGCGGCCGCCGCCACGGCCGCGACGACGGGTACGGGCGGGACGCCCTCCGCCGTCAGCACCGCGAACAGCCGGGCCCAGCAGAGCCGTTCACCGCGCGGCCAGTCCAGTGCGCGCAGGGCCGCCGACGCGGCCTCCGACACCTCGCCGTTCACCCTGACCTCGGCGACGTCGTCCCCGGCCTTGCCGCCCAGGAACAGCTTCACGCCGTTGAGCGGCCGGCCCGCCAGCTCCGGCAGCAGCGCGGGTGCCAGCGCCGGCAGCACCTGGTGCTCCGTCAGCCAGTCCGCCAGCCGTTCGTTGCCGAACCCGAAGACCGCCGCCGGGCCCTGCACCGCGTGCCAGCCGGGCAGTTCGGGGTGGTCGTGGTGGTCGCCGTGCTCGCCGTGGCCGCCCTGCAGCTCGACCAGGGCCGAGGCGGTCGTGGTCGCCCACATCCGGACGGCGTTGGCGAGCTTCTCCTCCTCGGTCTTGCCCAGCCCGGCCGCGCAGTCCCAGACCACCGGCGCGTCCGCCCGGCCCAGCCGCAGCACGAAGCCGAGGTCGACGTGACCGGCGCCGCCGTCGTCGCCGGGGTGCTCCCGGACGGCCACCGCGGTGGTCCCCGGCCCGCGGACCACCTCGCCGTCGACGGTGAACTCCTGCCCGAAGCGCGCCATCTCCCGGACCACGCAGCGCTGTATGACGTCCAGTCGCTCCTGGGGGCGCACCGGGGACTCCTCTCGAACTGACGTCGAACGCGGTCGAGGCTAGCGGCCCGAGGCCCTGCCGGGAAACCGCCGGGACGCCGCCGCGGATCGCGGGGCTCCGTTCCTCCGGTCGCGGGATTGCCCCATATGCACCATTTTGGGTAGCGGCAACCCGTCGGCGACCGCCAGGAGAACCCCCATGCCGCGCACCGGACTGACGCTCCCTCCGCCCCTGTTCACCCCGGACGCCTCCACGCTGGTCGCCGAGATCGAGGAGTACCTGGCCGCCCTGCCCGCCCCGGCGCGCACGCCGGTCCCGTACGTCTGCCCGCTGGGCTCGGTCACCCAGCCCTGGCACGCCGGGTACCCGCGGCCCCGGGCCACCCTGCTGGAGCGGGCGCTGCGCCGTCCGGCCCGTCCGGTGCCGGTCACCGCGGCGGACCACCTGCGGCTCGCCTCCCGCTACATCGCCGCCGCCGGCTGGCTGCAGGGCGCGATGTGGGACTCGGCCGGACGGGTCTGCCTGCTCGGCGCCCAGGCGGCCGTCCTGGCGCACGGGTACGGGACGGAGGGGACCGTGCGCACCGCGCGGGTCCAGGTGATGGAGGTGCTGCACGCGACCGGGCGGCCGGCGAGCTCACCGGACGAGTACAACGACCGTCCCACCACCCGTCAGGGCGACGTGCACCAGCTGCTGGACCGGGCCGCGGCCCGCGCCCGGCGCCTC
Organism: Kitasatospora sp. NPDC004240; assembly: GCF_053603215.1. Lineage (NCBI taxonomy): Bacteria > Bacillati > Actinomycetota > Actinomycetes > Kitasatosporales > Streptomycetaceae > Kitasatospora > Kitasatospora sp. NPDC004240. Next base: position 30,184 of record NZ_JBSGFD010000054.1, read on the forward strand.
GGCCTCTGACGCCCGCGCCCGGCCGGCGGGACGTCCGCGCGGGGGCGGTGTCCCCCGGACGGCCGCACTCCGGACCGGCGCGGAGCCCTGGACGACGGGTCCGGGAACGGCAGCGGCCCCGGGGCGAGGGCATCGCTCCGGGGCCGGACTGCACGTGCTGAGCGGGCGACGAGAATCGAACTCGCGTGACTAGTTTGGAAGACTAGGGCTCTACCATTGAGCTACGCCCGCGTGACCCTCCGGCCGCTGCCGGTCGGTAGGTCGGGAACAGCGTACCTGGTCCGGTCGGGTGCGTGCACATCACATTCACTTCCGTATGCGCTTCCGGCCGCCCCGCACGCCCCGGAGCGCCCCGGATATGTCGCCGAACGGGCAGGGCCCGGCGTGTACGCTTCCTCTCGGCACCACGGGGTGTGGCGCAGTTTGGTAGCGCGTCCGCTTTGGGAGCGGAAGGCCGTCGGTTCGAATCCGGTCACCCCGACAGTGCGGCAGGGTCTCGCCGATGCGGCGGGGCCCTGTTCTGTCTCTCCCGGGAGCGTTCCGGGCGTCCGCCGGACGGCGTCGCGCGGGCCCGGCGGTGGCGTCCCGGCGGCGTCCTGGCGTCGGCCTTTCGTGGTACCGGTAGGATGGGGCGCTGGCGGTAGTCCCTGTGGCGTCCACCCAGGTCGACCGCACGAGGGCGAGGAGTCACGCTCACCGTCCACCCCCCACGGGAGATGCAGCTCCAACCGCCCATCGCCCGTCTCGCCCGATCCGACCCGGCCCCGGCCGCAGGAGAGGGCGGAGGCAACCTGACCGCAAGCCCATAGGAGACCTAACCGTGAAGAGCGCCGTCGAGACTCTGAACCCGACCCGGGTTCGACTCACCGTCGAGGTGCCCTTCGAGGAGCTCAAGCCCAGCCTCGACGCGGCGTACAAGAAGATCAACCAGCAGGTCTCGGTCCCGGGCTTCCGCAAGGGCAAGATCCCGAACCGTGTCATCGACCAGCGCTTCGGCCGTGGCGCCGTGCTGGAGGAGGCCGTCAACGACGCCCTGCCGCGCTTCTACTCGCAGGCCGTCGACGAGGGCAAGATCGAGGTCCTCGGCCAGCCGGACATCACCAACATCGAGGGCGTCGAGACCCTCGTCGACGGTGGCGACCTGAAGTTCACCGCCGAGGTGGACGTCCGTCCGGAGATCACCCTGCCGGACTTCTCGTCCATCGAGGTCACCGTCGACCCGGTCGTCGTCACCGACGAGGACATCGACAAGTCGCTGGAGCAGCTGCGCGAGCGCTTCTCGTCGGTCAAGGACGTCGAGCGCGCCGCCGCCGCCGGTGACATCGTGGTCGTCGACCTCGAGGCCAAGGTCGACGGCGAGGTGCCGGAGGACGGCACCGCCGCCGGCGTCAGCTACGAGATCGGCTCCGGCCGTCTGATCGACGGCATCGACGACGCCGTCGTCGGCCTGGAGGCCGGTGGCACCGCCACCTTCACCACCGAGCTCAAGGGCGGCACCCAGGCGGGCAAGACCTCCGAGGTCACCGTCACCGTCACCGCCGTCCAGGAGAAGGAGCTGCCGGAGCTGGACGACGAGTTCGCCCAGCTGGCCAGCGAGTTCGACACCCTGGAGGACCTGCGCGGCGACTCCCGCAAGCGCCTGGAGCGCATGAAGGAGTACGACCAGGCCACCCAGGCCCAGGAGAAGGTGCTGGACGCGCTGCTCGGCCTGGTCGAGATCGAGTACCCGGAGAAGCTCCTCAAGGACGAGATCGAGACCCGCAAGCACAACCTGGAGCACCACCAGCTGGAGCCGATGGGTCTGAACCTCGACGCCTGGCTGGCCACCCAGGACAAGTCCCTGGAGGAGTACCTCGCGGAGACCGAGGAGCAGGCGAAGAAGGGCATCAAGACCCAGTTCGTCCTGGACCAGATCGTCGCCGACGAGGAGCTGGGTGTTAACCAGGAGGAGCTGACCGAGCACCTCATCCGCCGCGCCGCCGGCTCGGGCCTCACCCCGGACCAGTTCGCGCAGCAGGTCGTCCAGGGTGGCCAGGTGCCGCTGCTGGTCGGCGAGGTCGCCCGCGGCAAGGCGCTGGCCACCGTGGTCGAGGCCGCCAAGGTCGTCGACACCGAGGGCAACGAGATCAACTTCGACGACGACGAGACCGACGAGTCGGCCGAGACCGTCGAGGCCGTCGAGGCCGCCGCCGAGGGTGACGCCGAGGCCGTCTCCGAGGAGAAGACCGAGGCCTGATCGCCCCGGAGGCCCCGACAGGGGCCGGACCGGTGGGCCCGGACGCCGTACGCGGTGTCCGGGCCCACCGGCGTCTGTGCCGCGTTCCCGCGGCCGGAGCCGGGAGCCTGCGCTGACAGCGAACAGTTCTGCGTGGGGGATTCTGCGGCCGGGCCTGCGCGTTAGGGTCCTTGGACAGCAACAATCACGGCAGTGATATCCCAGAAGCTGTGCGACACCGTGACGGCCGTGGAGCGACCGTCCAAATCGACTGAGCAGGTGGCTAAGTGACGTTCCCGCAGATGCAGATGCCTGGCCCGATGGCGCCGCACGCCGCCTCTGGTGACGTGCTCGGCGGCCTGGGCGACCAGGTCTACAACCGGCTGCTCAACGAGCGGATCATCTTCCTCGGCCAGCAGGTCGACGACGACATCGCGAACAAGATCACCGCTCAGCTGCTGCTGCTGGCCGCGGACCCGGACAAGGACATCTTCCTCTACATCAACTCTCCGGGCGGCTCGATCTCGGCCGGCATGGCGATCTACGACACCATGCAGTACATCAAGAACGACGTCGTGACCATCGCGATGGGCATGGCGGCCTCGATGGGCCAGTTCCTGCTGACCGCGGGCGCCAAGGGCAAGCGCTTCTCGCTGCCGAACGCCAACATCCTGATGCACCAGCCCTCGGCCGGCCTGGGCGGCTCGGCCACCGACATCCGCATCCAGGCGGAGCAGCTGCTGCGCACCAAGAAGCGGATGTCCGAGCTGATCGCCTTCCACAGCGGCCAGTCCTTCGAGCAGATCACCTCCGACTCCGACCGCGACCGCTGGTTCACCCCGGAGGAGGCCCTGGAGTACGGCCTCATCGACGCGATCATGCACAGTGCCGCGGACGTCCCCGGCGGCGGCGGCACGGGCGCCTGAGCCTCGGCCCGGCCCACGAGACCACAGCCCCAACGCTCCGGAGGACAAGAACCCCCATGAACATCCCCAGCCTGTCCAGCGCCAAGGCACGCGTCGAGGACATGCGCGCCGAGGGCCGCTACATCGTCCCGCGCTTCGTCGAGCGCACCTCGCAGGGCATCCGCGAGTACGACCCGTACGCCAAGCTGTTCGAGGAGCGCATCATCTTCCTCGGCTCGCAGGTGGACGACGTGTCGGCCAACGACATCATGGCGCAGCTGCTGTGCCTGGAGTCGATGGACCCGGACCGCGAGATCCAGATGTACATCAACTCGCCCGGTGGCTCGTTCACGGCCCTGACGGCCATCTACGACACCATGCAGTACGTCAAGCCGGACATCACCACCGTCTGCATGGGCCAGGCGGCCTCGGCGGCGGCCGTGCTGCTCGCCGCCGGCACCCCCGGCAAGCGGATGGCCCTGCCGAACGCCCGCATCCTGATCCACCAGCCGTACACCGAGACCGGCCGGGGCCAGGTGTCCGACCTGGAGATCCAGGCCAAGGAGATCTTCCGGATGCGCGAGCAGCTGGAGGAGATGCTCTCCAAGCACTCCAACAAGTCGGTGGAGCAGGTGCGCGACGACATCGAGCGTGACAAGATCCTCACCGCCGAGGAGGCCGCCGAGTACGGCCTGATCGACCAGATCATCTCGACCCGCAAGTCCTCGCTGACCTCCTGAGGCCGGCACCCGCGGGGCGGGGCGCGCCACACCGCGCGTCCCGCCCCGCGGCACCCGTGCGGCAGCGCCGACGGCATCTGTTCGGTATCAATTCGCCCAGGGCGTAGGGCAGACCCGGCGAAGAGGACGGAATCAGGGGCCCGGCAGAGTACCGTCGGATAGCGAGACCGATCGCCGTACGGCGTTGACGGTCCACAGCACCAGGCCCCGGAACCCCCGCGGGGCCCCTGGCGAAGGGGAAGCACCTCGTGGCACGCATCGGAGACGGTGGCGACCTGCTCAAGTGCTCGTTCTGCGGCAAGTCCCAGAAGCAGGTGAAGAAGCTGATCGCCGGCCCAGGCGTGTACATCTGCGACGAGTGCATCGACCTGTGCAACGAGATCATCGAGGAGGAGCTCGCCGAGACCTCCGAGGTGCGTTTCGAGGAGCTTCCGAAGCCGCGCGAGATCTACGAGTTCCTGGACCAGTACGTGGTCGGCCAGGACCTCGCCAAGAAGGCGCTGTCGGTGGCCGTCTACAACCACTACAAGCGCGTGCAGGCGGGCGAGGCCGGCCGCAGCGGCGGCAACGGCCGTGACGACGCGATCGAGCTCGCGAAGTCCAACATCCTGCTGCTGGGCCCCACCGGCTCCGGCAAGACGCTGCTGGCGCAGACGCTGGCCCGGATGCTGAACGTGCCGTTCGCCATCGCGGACGCCACCGCGCTGACCGAGGCGGGCTACGTCGGCGAGGACGTCGAGAACATCCTGCTCAAGCTGATCCAGGCGGCCGACTACGACGTCAAGAAGGCCGAGACCGGGATCATCTACATCGACGAGATCGACAAGGTCGCCCGCAAGAGCGAGAACCCGTCGATCACCCGGGACGTCTCCGGCGAGGGCGTGCAGCAGGCGCTGCTGAAGATCCTGGAGGGCACCACCGCCTCGGTGCCGCCGCAGGGCGGGCGCAAGCACCCCCACCAGGAGTTCATCCAGATCGACACCACCAACGTGCTGTTCATCGTGGGTGGCGCGTTCGCCGGCCTGGAGCGGATCATCGAGGGCCGCGCGGGTGCCAAGGGCATCGGCTTCGGCGCCAACATCCGCTCCAAGCGGGAGTCGGACGCCAGCGACCACTTCCGTCAGGTGATGCCGGAGGACCTGGTCAAGTTCGGCATGATCCCGGAGTTCATCGGCCGCCTCCCCGTGATCACCAGCGTGCACAACCTGGACCGCGAGGCGCTCCTGCAGATCCTCACCGAGCCGAAGAACGCGCTGGTCAAGCAGTACCGCAAGCTCTTCGAGCTGGACGGCGTGGAGCTGGAGTTCTCCCGCGACGCGCTGGAGGCGATCGCCGACCAGGCGATCCTGCGCGGTACCGGCGCGCGCGGGCTGCGGGCCATCATGGAGGAGGTGCTGATGTCCGTGATGTACGAGGTGCCCTCGCGTCAGGACGTCGCCCGCGTGGTGGTCACCGGGGACGTGGTCTCCAAGCACGCGATCCCGACGCTGGTCCCGCGCGACATGATCAAGCGTGAGCGGCGCGACAAGAGCGCCTGACCGGCCCGCACGACATGCGAACGGCCCCCGCACCTCGGGTAGGTGCGGGGGCCGCTGCCGTTCCTCAGACCGCTGCCGTTCCTCAGGACCGCTGCCGGGCCGGTGTCTGCCGGGTCGTCCGGTGCCGGGTCGTCCGGTGGCGGCGCGTCCTGGGCCCGGCCGTTACTGCGGGACCTCGGCGACGGCGCGCAGCTCACGGGTCTCGCCGGCGAGCTTGTCGAGGTCGGGCGCCTTGCCGCTGTCCTCGGTCTTCATCACCATGACCAGGCTGCTCTTGTCGGCCCAGGCGCAGACGCCGAACTCGACGCCGCTGCTCTCGGCCTTGGCGCACTCCAGGGTGCCGCCCATCGGGCCCGGGTCCATCTGGCGCTTGCCGGAGACCGTGGTGCCCTCGCTGTTCATGCCCTTCCACATGGTGTCCAGCTCCTGCTTGGGGAACAGGACCTTGCCGTAGGCACCGGCGACGATCACCTGGGGCTCTTCGTTGCTGTCCTGGTAGACCGCGCTGACGCCGGTCGGGTTCCAGGAGCCGTCGCCCTTGCCGAACTCGCTGGTCAGGGTCGACTGGAGCTGCTTGGCGATCGGGTTGTTGTCGTCCTTGGTCAGGTCCTTGTACTTGGCGGGCAGGACGATCTTGTGGGTGCCGGCGTCGGAGGTCACGTCGTAGTAGAAGTACGCCAGCAGGCCGCCGATCAGCGCGATCACGCCGGCCAGGCAGCCGAGCAGGATCCACAGCGTCTTGCGGGACTTGCGCGGCGGCACGGGCGCGTAGGCGCCGTAGCCGGGGTAGCCCGGCTGGCCGCCCACCGGGGCGCCCGGGTACCCGGCCGGCTGGGCCTGCGGGGGCACCGCGCCGTACTGCGGGGCGGCGGCGCCCTGGGCCGGGCCGTACCCGGGGGGCTGGGCGGTGCCGTACGGCTGGCCGGCGGGCGGCGTGGTGCCGTAGGGGTTCTGCTCGGACAAGGCTGGCTCTCCCTTTCGGAGGCGTGCGGGCAGGCAGGCGTACGCGGCGGGGCGCGTGGTGGTGGCCGGGCGTGCCGCGGGTGGTGCGTCTCTTCGTCGTTCGGTGGTGCGCGGTCGCGTGGCGCGGCCCCGCCCGGGTGCTACTTCTTGACGAGCGTGGCGTCGCGCAGCTCGCGCACCTTGGCGGCGGCGGCGTCGGGCGTGAGGCCCTGGGTCTTGAACACCATCGCGCCGTGGGTGGAGTGGTCGGCCCAGTAGCAGACGGTCGCGGCCGCGCTGGAGACCTGCATCACGCCGCAGGCCAGCCGGGCCTTGCTGTCGTGCGGGTCCTTGGCGTCGTAGTCGCGCAGCGGGCTCTGCCAGACGGGGGCCTTGCCGGAGCTGGACGGCTCGTTGGCCTTTTCCTTGATCTTCTGCATGACCGTGTCGGGGTCGGCCACGTTGCCGTACTCGCCGCTGACCTTGAGGCTGGCCTTGTTGGTCTCGGGGTCGTTGTAGGTGCTGGACACCTCGGTGAGGTTGCTGCCCATGCCGTCCTTGGCGGCCTCAGACTCGGAGACCGGGTCCTCGTCGGTGTCGGCGAGGGTGTAGCCGCCGGGCAGGGTCTGCGGCGCGCCGATCTTGTACGTGCCGGGGGCCGCGTCGTCGGCGCCGGAGACCAGCTTGTAGATGCCGAAGCCGCCGCCGGCCAGGACCAGGGCGCCGACCACGAGGCCGATCACCAGGCCGGTCTGGCTCTTCTTCGGGGGCGCCGGCGGGTAGCCGGGCGCGCCGTAGCCGACCTGCACGGCACCGGGCTGCTGGGGCGGGTAGCCGTACTGCGGCTGCGGCGCGCCGTACTGCGGGGGACCGGCCTGCGGGGGAACCGGCGGCTGCTGGGGCTGGCCGTACTGCGGCGGCGCCCCGTAGGGTGGCTGAGGAGCGCCGTAGGGCTGCTGCGGCTGACCCTGCGGGTACTGCTGTCCCTGACCGTACATATGCGTTCGTGCTCCCCCGCCGCACCCGCGGCCTGTGGTGTGGAATCGTCCGTGCCCGTACGAACTTCCGGACGAGCGTCGGGGCACGGTACCGCACCCGGCCGACGACGCGCCCGGCCGGTGCGTCGGACACCGCACACCGAAAGCGGTTCGTAACCAGCGCCCCCCGTTACGTAAACTGTGCGTCGTGACCGACACGACGAACCAGCGCCCCGCGAGAAACTCCGCCGGGGACGACGCAGCCACCCTCCCGACGACCTACGCCCCGGCCGAGGTAGAGGGCGAGCTGTACGAGCGCTGGGTGGAGCGTGGCTACTTCGCCGCCGACGCGAAGAGCGACAAGCCGCCGTACACCATCGTCATCCCCCCGCCGAACGTCACGGGCAGCCTCCACCTGGGCCACGCCTTCGAGCACACGCTGATCGACGCCCTGGTCCGCCGCAAGCGGATGCAGGGGTACGAGGCGCTGTGGCAGCCCGGCATGGACCACGCCGGCATCGCGACCCAGAACGTCGTCGAGCGCGAGCTGGCCAAGGAGGGCAAGTCCCGCCACGACCTCGGCCGCGAGGCCTTCGTCGAGCGGGTCTGGCAGTGGAAGGCCGAGTCCGGCGGGCAGATCTCCGGTCAGATGCGCCGCCTGGGCGACGGCGTGGACTGGTCCCGCGAGCGCTTCACCATGGACGAGGGCCTCTCCCAGGCCGTCCAGACCATCTTCAAGAAGCTCTACGACGACGAGCTGATCTACCGCGCCGAGCGCATCATCAACTGGTGCCCGCGCTGCCTGACCGCCATCTCGGACATCGAGGTGGAGTACCAGGACGACGACGGCGAGCTGGTCTCGATCCGCTACGGCGAGGGCGAGGACTCCATCGTCGTCGCCACCACGCGCGCCGAGACGATGCTGGGCGACACCGCGGTGGCCGTCCACCCCGAGGACGAGCGCTACCGGCACCTGATCGGCCGCACCATCAAGCTGCCGCTGACCGACCGCGAGATCCCGGTCGTCGCGGACGAGCACGTCGACCCGGAGTTCGGCACCGGCGCCGTCAAGGTGACGCCGGCCCACGACCCGAACGACTTCGAGATCGGCCAGCGCCACGGCCTGCCCTCCATCGCGGTGATGGACGAGCACGCCGTCATCACGGCGCACGGCCCCTTCCTCGGCCTGGACCGGCTGGAGGCCCGCTCGGCCATCGTGGGCGCGCTGCGCGCCGAGGGCCGGATCGTCGCCGAGAAGCGGCCGTACGTCCACTCGGTCGGCCACTGCTCGCGCTGCAAGACCACCATCGAGCCGCGGCTGTCCATGCAGTGGTGGGTCAAGGTCGGCCCGCTCGCGCAGGCCGCCGGTGACGCGGTCCGCGACGGCCGGGTGAAGATCCACCCGCAGGAGATGGAGAAGCGCTACTTCGACTGGGTCGACAACCTGCACGACTGGTGCATCTCGCGCCAGCTGTGGTGGGGCCACCGGATCCCGGTCTGGTACGGCCCCGAGGGCCAGGTCGTCTGCGTCGGCCCGGACGAGCAGCCGCCGGCCGGCGAGGGCTGGCACCAGGACACGGACGTCCTGGACACCTGGTTCTCCTCGGGCCTGTGGCCGTTCTCCACCCTGGGGTGGCCGGAGCGGACCGAGAGCCTGGCGAAGTTCTACCCGAACTCCGTCCTGGTCACCGGCTACGACATCCTCTTCTTCTGGGTCGCCCGGATGATGATGTTCGGCCTCTACGCGATGGACGGCACCCCGCCGTTCCACACCATCGCGCTGCACGGCATGGTCCGTGACCAGAACGGCAAGAAGATGTCGAAGTCCTTCGGCAACGTGGTCAACCCGCTGGACTGGATGGACAAGTACGGCTCCGACGCGCTCCGCTTCACGCTGGCGCGCGGTGCCAACCCGGGCGTCGACGTCCCGATCGGCGAGGACTGGGTCCAGGCGGCCCGCAACTTCGCCAACAAGATCTGGAACGCGACCCGCTTCGCGCTGATGAACGGCGCCACCGTCGAGGGCCCGCTGCCCGCGCCGGAGGAGCTGACCGCGGCCGACCGCTGGATCCTGTCGCGCCTGAACAGCACGGTCGCCGAGGTCGACGCGTACTACGAGGACTACCAGTTCTCGAAGCTCTCCGAGGCCCTCTACCACTTCGCGTGGGACGAGGTCTTCGACTGGTACGTCGAGCTCTCCAAGACCACGCTGGCCAAGGGCGGCCCGCAGGCCGACGCGGCGCGCCGGGTGCTCGGCGAGGTCCTGGACGTCACGCTGCGGCTGCTGCACCCGATCGTGCCGTTCGTCACCGACACCCTGTGGACCACGCTCACCGGCGCCGAGTCGGTGGTCATCGCCGACTGGCCGCAGGACACCGGCTACCGCGACGCCGGGGCCGAGGCCGAGATCGCCGCGCTCCAGCAGGTGGTGACCGAGGTCCGCCGGTTCCGTTCGGACCAGGGCCTCAAGCCCACCCAGAAGGTCCCGGCGCGCCTGGACCTGGACGGCACCGCGCTGGCCGTCCACGAGGACGCGATCCGCTCGCTGCTGCGGCTGACCGCGCCCGAGGAGGGTTTCTCGGCCACCGCCTCGCTGCCGGTCGCCGGCGCCACCGTGGCGCTGGACCTCTCCGGTGCCATCGACGTCGCGGCGGAGCGCAAGCGCCTCGCCAAGGACCTCGCGGCCGCCGAGAAGGAGAAGGCCCAGACCACCGCCAAGCTCGGCAACGAGGCGTTCCTCGCCAAAGCGCCGGACGACGTGGTCGCCAAGATCCGTACGCGTCAGGAGGCCGCCGAGGCCGACATCGCCCGGATCACCGCGCAGCTGGCCGCGCTGCCGCAGGGCTGACCCGCCGACGCTCCCCCCGGGGGCCGCATCCCGCACGCGCGGGATGCGGCCCCCGGGGCTTTCCGGCGCCGTCCGGGCCGGTGCCCGTTTCCCCGCGGGATTACTCCGGGCATTGCTCTGTTCCGGCGAATATTCATCCTGGACCGTGTGAAGACCTATTCCGCCCGAATTCATTCGGGTCTTGTGCGGGCGGGTTCCCATAAGTTCGCAGGTCGGATGTGTACGGTGTGCAGGAGTTCCGCTGAGTCGGCGACCGACGGGAGGGCATGGCGTGGTGGTGGCGACCGAGGAGTTGGCCGACGAACTTCCCACCGAGGCTGTCGAGGAGGCGAAGGCCCGGGCGGCGACCCTGCTGCTGGCCTTCCGGCACGGCAACCAGCTCGCCTTCGACGACGCGCTGGACCGCCTCCTCGACGAGCAGGCCGGGCGCGAGGTGACCACCCTGCTGACCTGGATCGCCGCCGAGGCGGTCCGCAAGGCGTACGCGCCGGAGGTCGGCGACCGGGTACTGCGCGCGATGGCCCGGCGGGCCCCGGAGGACACCTCGGGGGTCCTCATCGACGAGGACAGCGCCGACGCGGCCCGGCTGATCGAGGCGGTGGCGGCCGGCGAGGTGTCGACGGTGCGCGACCTGGTCACCGCGACCGCCGACACCACCTTCCTGGTCGGCGGCCTGCTCCAGGGCGTGGCGATGATGCTGCCGCTGCTGCCGGAGGGCGAGGTCGCCGAGATCGTGGCCGAGCTGCGCCGCCGCCACTGCGGCGACCGCTGCCCGGACACCCCCGCCGGGATCCCGGAGGCCCGGGCGGGGGTGTGACGCCCTGGTGGAGCTAGGGCATCGCGTGCAGGTGGGAGCCGACGGTGTTGGCGATGCCGCCGCCCGCCTTGGCGTCCCAGTTGGTCGACCAGGTCATCGCGCCGCCGATGCCGGGCCACTTGGTGTCGGGCTTGAAGGAGCCGCAGTTGGTACCGGTGGCCAGGCAGTCCAGCGCGCTGTTGACCACGGAGGGGCTGACATAGCCGCCGCCCGCCGCACTGGTGGAGGCCGGCACGCCGAGGCCCACCTGGTCGGGCCGCAGCCCGCCCTTGAGCTGGATGCAGGCCAGCGCGGTGAGGAAGTTGACGCTGCCCTGGGAGTAGACCTGGCCGTCGCAGCCCAGCATGGCGCCGGAGTTGTAGTACTGCATGTTGACGATGGTGAGGATGTCCTTCACGTTCAGCGCCAGCTTGAAGTACTCCATCCCGGTCGACTGCATGTCGATGGTCTGCGGCGCCATGGTGAGCACGAAGCCCTTGCCCGCCTTCGCCGCCAGCGAGTGCAGCGCCTGGCCCATGTAGGTGGCGTTGATGCCGTTCTCCAGGTCGATGTCGACCCCGTCGAAGCCGTAGGTCTGCATCAGCGACCAGGCCGAGTTGGCGAAGTTGGCGGCCGAGGTGGCGCTGTTCACCTGGACGGTGCCGTTCTGGCCGCCGACGGAGAGGATCACCTTCTTGCCGGCCGCCCGCTTGGCCGCGATGTCGGCCTTGAACTGTGCCTCGGTGTAGCCGCCGAGCCGGCTGGAGAGGGTGCCGTCCAGCGCGAAGGCCAGGGCCCCGGGCGAGGTGGTGGTCTCGGCGAAGGAGACCGCGATGATGTCGTACGCCGCGGGGACGTCCTTGATCCGTTGCACGGTGGCGCCGTTGTCGAAGTTCTGCCAGTAGCCGGTGAGGAGGTGCTTGGGCAGACCGGGCCGGTCGGTCGGGGTGTCGGTGGGCGTCGGCGTGCCGGTGTCGGTCGGGGTCGGGCTCACCGTGCCGGTGGGGGTGGGCGTGGTGACGGTGGGGGAGGGCTTGGGGTCGCCGGGCCCGACCAGTGACACGTCGTCGGCCAGGAACGACGGCTGGCCGTACCAGCCGTGCAGGTAGACGGTGGCGGTGGTGGCGCTCGCGCCGGTGGTGAAGGTGGTGGTCAGCTTCGTCCAGCCGGCCGCGTTGGTCCAGGTGCTCGGGGCGGCCCCGCCGGTGACCCGGGCCCCGAGGTAGACGTACGAGCCCTGTACCCAGGCGCTCAGCGTGTACGTCGAGTTGGGCTTCACGGTGACGGTCTGCGAACACTCGCCGGTGCTGCCGGCGCCGGGGAACGAGCGCAGCGCCCCCGAGCCGGAGTGGACGGTGGTGGTCTCCGCGGTGGCCGAGCCGCAGGTCCAGCCGGAGAGCCGGTCGGAGTTCTCGAAGCCGCCGTTGGTGACGAGTTCGACGTCCGCGGCGGTGACGGCGCCTGAGGCACTGGACGCGATGACCAGTCCGCTGAGGCCGATCGCGAGGGCGCTGGCCCCGGCGAGCAGGGAGTGCACGGCGCGCGAGCGCCGGTGTCGGGCAGGTGGCATGGCTCCATCTCCTGTGGGGGAGGCCGGCGGCTCATGTGGGGGCGAGCCGTCCGGGTGTCGATGAGTAGGCGTGCGGGAGCTACCGACAACTCAAGTCCCTGTCGGGGAAGGAGACTTGCCTCACAAGGTGGAGTAGACCAATCCGGCTGTCAAGAGGGCCTGGCGCCCAGGGCCCCAGGTTGCGTCGCCGGCCGGCCCGGCGATCCGGGAGGTCGGCCGGGTGATCCGTGCGGAGGTCGGGCCGTTGCCGTGCGGAGGTCGGGCCGCCGCCGTGCGGGCCGGGGGTGGCGGCCCGGTCACTCGCCGACGGGCCGGCTGGGCCCGGGGGTCCGGGAGCTCGCCGTGGCCGGCGGGCCCGGCGATGCGCAGCGGGTCGAGACCGAAGGTATCCCTGGTGATTCGAAGGTCTTGCGTCCACTGATGGTGCGAATCGATGCCTAAATCAGGACCAAGCTTGCATAATCAATGGCAGGCATGGAAAATCACCCATTACGGTCAAAGTGGTGGTTCTCACCCCGTGAGGACGGGGGCCGCGGGCTCCGTAGACTGTGGTCGTGAGCGACAAGGCCGACCCGAACCCCTACACCACCCGCCCCGCCGACCCCGCCGTCGACGAGTCCGGTGACCCGCTGCGCGACGTCGAGCTGGAGCTCGCCGAGCGCTGGCCGGAGAACAAGCTGGAGCCCTCGCTCGACCGGATCGAGGCGCTGATGGACATCCTGGGCCAGCCCCAGCGGTCCTTCCCCTCCATCCACATCACCGGCACCAACGGCAAGACCTCCACGGCGCGGATGGTCGAGCAGCTGCTCAACACCTTCGAGCTGCGCACCGGCCGCTACACCAGCCCCCATGTGGAGAGCGTCACCGAGCGGATCAGCCTGGACGGCGCCCCGATCAGCGTCGAGCGCTTCGTCGAGACCTACCGCGACATCGAGCCCTACGTGCGGATGGTCGACGAGGGGCAGCCGGTGGCCATGTCCTTCTTCGAGGTGCTGACCGGCATGGCGTACGCGGCCTTCGCCGACGCCCCGGTGGACGTGGCCGTGGTCGAGGTCGGCATGGGCGGCTCCTGGGACGCCACCAACGTCATCGACGCCGCCGTCGCCGTGATCACCCCGATCGGCCTGGACCACACCGACAAGCTGGGGGAGACCACCGGCGAGATCGCCGTCGAGAAGTCCGGCATCATCAAGCCGGGCGCGGTGGCCGTGGTCGCCCAGCAGCAGCTGGACGCCGCGCAGACCATCCTCAAGCGGGCGGTCGAGGTGGACGCCACGGTGGCCCGCGAGGGCATGGAGTTCGGCGTGATCCGCCGTGAGGTCGCCGTCGGCGGACAGGTGATGACGCTGCGGGGGCTCGGCGGCGAGGAGTACGAGGACGTCTTCATCCCGCTGCACGGCGCCCACCAGGCGCACAACGCGGCCCTCGCGCTGGCCGCCGTCGAGGCGTTCTTCGGCGTGGGCGGCGCGCGTGGCGGGCAGCTGGACGCGGACAAGATCCGCCAGGCGTTCTCCGGCGTCTCCTCGCCGGGCCGCCTGGAGGTCGTCCGCCGCAGCCCCACGATCATCCTGGACGCCGCGCACAACCCGCACGGCGCGCGGGCGACCGTCGCCGCGATCGGCGAGTCCTTCGGCTTCAGCCGGCTGGTCGGCGTGATCGGCACCAGCGGTGACAAGGACGTGGCCGGGCTGCTGGAGGCCTTCGAGCCGGTCCTCGCCGAGGTGGTCATCACCCAGAACTCCACCCACCGCGCGATGGACGTGGACGCGCTGGCCGCGCTCGCCGTCGAGGTGTTCGGCGAGGACCGGGTGCAGGTCGAGCCGCGCCTGGACGACGCCATCGCGGCCGCCGTCACCCTCGCCGAGGAGGAGGGCGACCTCGGCGGCGCCGGTGTGCTGGTCACGGGTTCGGTCATCACGGTGGGCGAGGCGCGCCTGCTGCTCGGGAGGAAGTGATCATGAGGCAGCTCTGTTCCTCGACGCTGATCGGCGAGGCGCTCCTGATGCTGTTCGCGGCCCTGGTCGCGATGCAGCTCTCGGACGTGCCGACGGCCACCCTCTGGACGGTGACCGGCGTCGCCATGACGCTGTGCGTGCTGCTCTGCGGCTTCATCACCCGCCCCGGCGCGGTGGCGGTCGGCTGGGCGCTGCAGGTCGGACTGATCGCCAGTGGCTTCGTACTGCCGACCATGTTCGGCCTCGGCGTGGTCTTCGCCGGGCTGTGGTGGTGCTCGGTGCACTACGGCCGCAAGGTCGACGAGATGAAGGCCGCGCGGGCCGCCGCGCAGGTCGCCGGGGCCTGATCCGGGGCCGGTTCGCGAGGGTGGCCCGGGCTGGTGTCCGGGCTGCTCACGCAAGGTAACCTCTGGGGGTAGTCGCACGCCGCACGTCGGACCGCGTGCGCGCCGAACCGATTTTCCCAGGAGACGCACCGTGTCCCAGCGCACTCTCGTCCTGCTCAAGCCCGACGCCGTCAAGCGCGGCCTGGCCGGCGAGATCATCAGCCGCATCGAGCGCAAGGCCGGCTGGCGGCTCACCGCCGTCGAGCTCCGCACCTTCGACCGGGCGACGCTGGAGCAGCACTACGCGGAGCACGTCGGCCGCCCGTTCTACGAGCCGCTGCTGGAGTTCATGACCTCCGGTCCCTCCATCGCGCTGATCGTCGAGGGCGAGGAGGTCATCGCCGGGATCCGCATGCTGGCGGGCGCGACCAACCCGCTGGAGGCCGGCGCCGGCACCATCCGCGGCGACTACGCCACCATCACCCGCGAGAACCTGATCCACGCCTCCGACTCCGAGGCCTCCGCCGAGCGCGAGATCAAGATCTTCTTCCCCTCGCACGCGTGAAAGAAGCGTGAAGGAATACCCCGGTCGGGACGGTTGGCCCGGCCGGGGCATTCTTATCGTGAAATAAGGAACTAGGGTCGCCGACACGGCGTCCCAATGCTCCGAGAAGCGATCACGCCCCGGACAATGGACGGCATGCCCCACGTCGACGTCCGTACTGACCGGCGTGGCTACGATGGGCACAACTCACGGGCCCGGTACGGCCGCTCAGCCGGTGTCCGCACACCGAGCAGTGAGCGTGCGCCTGTCGTCCACCCCCCGCAATGACTCCGAGCCCGGGAAGGCACTACACCCCATGGCGAGCAACCTGTCGTTCATCGGCCGCGACCTGGCCATCGACCTCGGAACTGCCAACACGCTGGTGTACGTCAGGGGCAAGGGCATCGTCCTCAACGAGCCGTCCGTCGTGGCCGTGAACACCAACACCGGCGGGATCCTCGCCGTGGGCGCCGAGGCCAAGAAGATGATCGGCCGCACCCCGGGCAACATCGTCGCCATCCGCCCGCTCAAGGACGGCGTGATCGCCGACTTCGAGATCACCGAGCGGATGCTCCGCTACTTCATCCTCAAGATCCACCGCCGTCGCTACCTCGCCCGCCCCCGGGTCGTGGTCTGCGTGCCCTCCGGCATCACCGGCGTCGAGCGCCGCGCCGTGATCGAGGCCTCCTCGCAGGCCGGCGCCCGGCAGGTGCACATCATCGAGGAGCCGATGGCCGCCGCGATCGGCGCCGGCCTGCCCGTCCACGAGGCCACCGGCAACATGGTGGTCGACATCGGCGGCGGCACCACCGAGGTCGCCGTGATCTCCCTCGGCGGCATCGTCACCGCGCAGTCCATCCGGGTCGCCGGCGACGAGCTGGACAACGCCATCGTCCAGCACATCAAGAAGGAGTACTCGCTGCTCCTCGGCGAGCGCAGCGCCGAGCAGATCAAGATGAGCATCGGCTCCGCCTTCGCCCTGGAGGGCGAGAAGGACGAGCACGCCGAGATCCGCGGCCGCGACCTGGTCTCCGGCCTGCCCAAGACCGTGGTCATCTCCGCCGCCGAGGTCCGCGCGGCCATCGACGAGCCGGTCAACTCCATCATCGACGCGGTCAAGACCACCCTCGACCAGTGCCCGCCGGAGCTCGCCGGCGACGTCATGGACCGCGGCATCGTGCTCACCGGCGGCGGCGCCCTGCTGCGCGGCCTCGACGAGCGGCTGCGCCGCGAGACCGGCATGCCCATCCACATCGCCGAGAACCCGCTCGACTCCGTGGCCCTCGGCTCCGGCAAGTGCGTCGAGGAGTTCGAGGCGCTCCAGCAGGTACTCGACGCCCAGCCGCGCCGCTAGCACCACCGACAGCCAGTCACGTCCGACCGAACGCAACTGAACGGTCCTCACCCGGGGCCCACGGCCCGGGGTGGGCGGCCAGGTACGAAGGGGCAGTACCAGCACCGTGAGGGACACACGAGAGAGCCGGCTGCTGCTCATCCTGCTGGTGGCCGTCGCCTTCGCCCTGATCACCGTCGACATCAAGGGCGGTGAGACCTCCCCGCTCGGCGGGGCCCGCCGCGCCGCCGCCGAGGTGCTCGGACCGGTCGAGCGCGCCGCCGCCACCGCCGTCGACCCGGTCGCCGACACCGTCCGCGCCTTCCGTGACGCCGCCACCCACAGCGGCCGCACCGACCAGCTCGCCAAGGAGAACACCGAGCTGCGCCAGCGGCTCGCCTCCACCGACGCGGCCGGCGGACGGACCAAGCAGCTCGACGAGATGCTGCGCACCGCCGGCGCCGGCGGCTACACCGTCAAGGCCGCGCAGGTCATCGCGATCGGCCCGGCCCAGGGCTTCTCCTGGACCATCACCGTCGACGCCGGCAGCGACGACGGCCTCACCCGCGACATGACCGTGATCAACGGCCAGGGCCTGGTCGGCCGGATCACCACCGTCGCGCCCACCACCGCCACCGTGCTGCTCGCCTCCGACCCCGGCTTCACCGCCGGCGCCCGGCTGGAGGGCAGCGGGGAGATCGGCTTCGCCGCCGGCCAGGGCACCAGCGCCATGAAGGTCTCGCTGCTCAACGGGAAGGCCCAGGTCAAGGCCGGGGACCGGCTGGTCACCTTCGGCTCGCAGAGCGGCCGCCCGTTCGTCCCCGGCGTGCCGGTCGGCAAGGTCGTCGAGGTCGAGGCCACCCCCGGACAGCTCACCAAGACCATCCTGGTCGAGCCCTTCGTCCAGTTCACCCGGCTCGACCTGGTCGGCGTGGTGGTCGTCCCGCCGCGCACCGACCCCCGCGACGCCGTCCTGCCGCCGGCCACGCCCGCGGCCCCGGCCGCACCCGCCGCCCCG
>NZ_JBSGFD010000055.1:0-47111 GCF_053603215.1 Kitasatospora sp. NPDC004240
GGAGCGGCCGGCCCGCCCAGGGGCGCCCGCGCACCCTCGGTGCGCCCGCCGTCGTCATCCGCGCGCCCGCCGCCGTCATCCGCGCGCCCGCCGTCGTCATCCGCCGGCCCCGGCCGCCGTCACCCGCACGCCCCCGCCGTCGCGGCCCCTTCACCCCCACCACCCGGACACGCTTGTCAGCGCACCGCCCCACCGCGCACAATGGAACCGACCGAACGGTCAGTCGGGCGCGCCGCCCGCACACCGGCCCGGCCCGCGAAGGGGCCGCGCCCGTACAGGGGACCAACAGGGGAGCCGTGGTGACAGCAGAAGTGGTGGCCGGTCGGACGCCGGCCGGGCACCCGGACGAGCACGAGGCCCGCTTCGAGGCGGTCATCGCCGCCGAGCAGCGGATCGAGCCCCGGGACTGGATGCCGGACGCCTACCGGGCCACCCTGGTCCGCCAGATCGCCCAGCACGCGCACTCCGAGATCATCGGCATGCAGCCCGAGGGCAACTGGCTCACCCGGGCGCCCTCGCTGCGCCGCAAGGCGATCCTGCTGGCCAAGGCGCAGGACGAGGCCGGCCACGGGCTGTACCTGTACGCGGCGGCCGAGACCCTGGGCGTGGACCGGGCGGAGCTGACCGAGAAGCTGATCTCCGGACGGCAGAAGTACTCCTCGATCTTCAACTACCCGACCCTCACCTTCGCCGACGTCGGTGTGATCGGCTGGCTGGTGGACGGTGCGGCGATCTGCAACCAGGTGCCGCTCTGCCGCTGCAGCTACGGCCCGTACGCGCGGGCGATGGTGCGGATCTGCAAGGAGGAGTCGTTCCACCAGCGCCAGGGCTACGAGCTGCTGATGACGCTGATGCGCGGCACCGAGGCCCAGCGCCGGATGGTGCAGGACGCGGTGGACCGCTGGTGGTGGCCGTCGCTGATGATGTTCGGCCCCTCGGACGGGGACTCCCCGAACACCGCCCGCTCGATGGCCTGGCGGATCAAGCGCCACACCAACGACGAGCTGCGCCGGCGCTTCGTGGACATGACCGTCCCGCAGGCGCAGCACCTGGGCGTGACCCTGCCCGACCCCGAGCTGAGCTGGAACGAGGAGCGCGGCGGCTGGGACTTCGGCGAGCCCGACTGGTCCGAGCTGACCCGGGTCATCCACGGCCAGGGCCCGTGCAACAGCCAGCGCGTCGACCGCCGCCGCACCGCCCACGAGGAGGGCGCCTGGGTGCGCGAGGCCGCCACGGCGTACGCGGCCAAGCGCCGCGCGGAGGACGGCCGGCGCACGGAGACCGAGCAGGCGGCGCAGGCCGTGCAGAGCGTGCAGAGCGACGAGGAGAGCAAGTGAGCGAGTCCAAGGCCGGCTGGCCGCTGTACGAGGTGTTCGTGCGCCCCCGGCGCGGGCTGAACCACGTCCACGTCGGTTCGCTGCACGCGGCCGACGACCGGATGGCGCTGCTGGCCGCGCGCGACCTCTACACCCGGCGCAACGAGGGCGTCAGCCTCTGGGTGGTCCGCTCGGACGCGATCACCGCCTCCACCCCGGACGAGCAGGACCCGTTCTTCGCCCCGAGCGGCGACAAGGTCTACCGCCACCCGACCTTCTACGACATCCCCGAGGATGTCCCGCACATCTGACGGGGAGCAACCGGACATGACCGACCACCTCACCGGCCACCACGACCACACGGCCGACGACGACCACGTCTACCTCAGCCTGAGCGAGGCCGACCCCGGCCCCGAGGGCGAGGGCCGCTGGGCCTACGGGACGGGTTTCGCCGACCCGCTGCTCGGCGTCGACACCTCCGTGCCGGAGGGCCTGGACGGGGCCGACCTGGCCGCGTACTGCCTGATGCTGGGCGACGACGCGCTCGTCCTCGCCCAGCGGCTGATCGAGTGGTGCACCCGGGCGCCCGAGCTGGAGGAGGAGGTGGCGCTCGCCAACCTCGGCCTCGACCTGCTCGGCCAGGCCCGCCAGCTGCTCACCCGGGCCGGCCAGGCGGACGGCACCGGGCGCACCGAGGACGACCTGGCGTACTGGCGCGAGGACCACGAGTACCGCAACGTGCGGATGGTGGAGACGCCGAACGGCGACTTCGCGTACTCGATCGCCCGGCTGCTGCTGTTCGCGACCGCCCGCCGCGCGCTGTACGAGGCGCTGGCCGGGCACGCGGACCCGGTGCTGGCGGCGGTCGCCGTCCGGGGCGCCAAGGAGCTCGCCTACCACCAGGAGTACGCCACGGCGTGGACGCTGCGCCTGGGCGACGGCACGCCGTACTCGGCGCAGCGGATGCAGGCCGGGCTGGACGAGGTGTGGCCGCTGCTGGAGGAGCTGTTCACGGCGCACCCGGTGGAGGCGCGGGTCGGCGTGGACCCGGGCACGCTGCGCGAGCCGGTGCTGCGCACGCTGGCCGCCGTCCTGGCCGAGGCCGGGCTGACGGTGCCGGAGTCGGCGCCGCTGGCGACCGTCGGCGGCCGGGCCGGACGGGACGGGGTGCACACCGAGGCGCTGGGCCTGCTGCTGGCCGAGCTGCAGGTGGTGGCCCGCGCCCACCCCGGGGCCACCTGGTGACCGCGGGTACGCCGGTGAGAGGTGACGTGATGGACGCCGTACGGGACGCGACGGACCCGGTGCCGGCGAACACCGTGCCGGCGGATACCGCGTCGGCGGATACCGTGCCGGCGAACACCGTGCCGGTGGACGCCTGGGAGGTCGCGGCGGCCGTCCCCGACCCGGAGCTGCCCATGCTCACCCTGGCCGACCTCGGCGTGCTGTCCGGGGTGGAGCAGGACGGGGAGCACGTCACCGCCTGGCTCACGCCCACCTACTCGGGCTGCCCGGCGGTCGCCGAGATGGCCGCCGACGTCGACCGCCGGCTGCGCGCGGCCGGCTTCCGGGACGTCCGGGTGCGGTTGCGGCTCGACCCGCCGTGGTCCACCGACCTGATCAGCGACGAGGGCCGGCGCAAGCTCGCCGAGGCCGGGATCGCGCCGCCCCGGACGGCCCGCGCGGCCGTCGGCGCGCCCTCCGGTGAGCCCTTCTCGGTGGCCTCCGGCGCCGACGGCTCCGGGGTGCTGCTGCGGCTCGGCCCGACCCGCCGGGCCGGGGCGGAGCCGGTGGCCTGCCCGCAGTGCGGCGACACCGACACCGAGGAGCTGTCCCGCTTCGGCTCGACCGCCTGCAAGGCGCTGTGGCGCTGCCGCAGCTGCCGGGAGCCCTTCGAACGCGTCAAGGAGATCTGAATGGCCGCCTCCCTGCCCACGGCAGCCGCGCCCGCCGCCCCGGAAGCCTCCCCGGAGGCCGCCGCGCCCGCCGCCCCGGCGCCCGCGAGCGCGCCGGCCCGCCGTCCGGCGTTCCACGCGCTGCGGATCGCCGGGATCGACCGGCTCTGCGAGGACGCCGTCGCGGTGACCTTCGAGGTGCCGGACGAGCTGGCCGGGGCGTACGCGTTCCGGCCCGGGCAGACGCTCGCCCTGCGCCAGGTGTTCAACGGGGTGGACGAGCGCCGCTCGTACTCGATCTGCTCGCCGGTCGGGGGTCCGCTGCGGATCGCGGTCCGCGAGGTGCCGGGCGGGCTGTTCTCGCGGCGGCTGGTGCGCGAGGCCCGGCCGGGCGACGAGCTGGAGGTGCTCACGCCCACCGGCCTGTTCAGCCCGGACCTGGGCGAGCCGGGCGACCACGTGTTGCTGGCGGCCGGGTCCGGGATCACCCCGATGCTGTCGATCGCGGCCTCGGTGCTCGCCGCCGACCGCACGTCGACGGTCACCCTGCTGTACGGGAACCGGCGCAGCGACACGGTGATGTTCGCCGACGAGCTGGCCGACCTGAAGGACCGCTACCTCGGCCGGTTCCAGTTGCTGCACGTGCTCTCCCGGGAGACCCGGGACGCCGAGCTGCTCAGCGGTCGGCTCGACCCCGAGCGGGTCGGCGCGCTGCTGTCGGCGCTGGTGGACGTCCCGGAGGTCGACCACTGGTGGCTCTGCGGCCCGCACGGGATGGTCACCGGCGCCAAGGAGCTGCTGGGCGGGCTGGGCGTGCCGGCGGGGCGGGTGCACCAGGAGCTGTTCCACGCCGAGGACGAGCCGGTGAGTGAGCGGCCCGCCGAGGAGGACACCGCGGCGGACGGCGCGCACAGCGAGGTCACCGTGGTCCTGGACGGCCGCGGCAGCACGCTCTCCCTCCCACGTGACCGCTCGATCCTGGACGGTGCCCAGCGCTCGCGCCCGGACCTGCCGTTCGCCTGCAAGGGCGGCGTCTGCGGCACCTGCCGGGCGCTGGTCTGCGAGGGCGAGGTGGAGATGCGGCGCAACTTCGCGCTGGAGGAGAAGGAGCTGGCGGCCGGCTACGTGCTGACCTGCCAGGCCCGCCCGCTCACCGACAAGGTGACGGTCGACTTCGACCGCTGAGGTGCCGCCCGTACGGCGATCCGATGGTCGTACGGCGATCCGCGCTGGTCGTGGGGTGGCGCGCTGCCCGTACAGCGGGTCGCCGTACGGCAGCACGCGGGCCGTGCACGGCTACGCCCGGCCCGCCACCGCCCCGGTCGGCTCGCCGAGCAGCGTGACCAGTTCGTTGACGGCGGCCCGGCCCGCCCGGTTGGCGCCGATGGTGCTGGCCGACGGGCCGTAGCCGACCAGGTGCACGCGCGGGTCGGCGGCGGCGCGGGTGCCGGTCAGGGCGATCCCGCCGCCGGGGGCCCGTAGCCTCAGCGGGGCGAGGTGCCCGACCTCGGGCCGGAACCCGGTGGCCCAGATGATCGCGTCCACCGCGAGTTCCTCCTCGCCCCAGGCGACGCCGTGCTCGGTGAGCCGGTCGAACACCGGGCGGCGGTGCAGCGCGCCCAGCGCCTCGGCCCGCCGGTACGCGACGGACGGGCCGAGCCCGGTGACGCTCACCACGCTGCGGACGGGCAGGCCCCGGCGCACCCGCTCCTCGACCTTCGCCACCACCGCGCGGCCGTACTCGGCGGTGAACGGGCCGTCGTGGTACTCGGGCGGGGTCCGGGTGACCCAGACCGTCTCGCCGACCGCCGCGACCTCCGACAGCACCTGCACGGCCGAGGCGCCGCCGCCGACCACCAGCACCCGCCGACCGGCGAACTCCTCGGGGCCCCGGTACTCGGCGTAGTGCAGCTGGCGTCCGGCGAACCGGCCGGGGTAGTGCGGCAGGAACGGGCGGGTCCAGGTGCCGGTGGCGTTGATCAGCGCCCGGGTGGTCCAGTTGCCGGTGCCCGGGTCCGAGTCGGTACCGGAGCCGGGGCCGGTCTCGACCCGCAGCCGGCCGTCCGGCAGGGGGTGCACCGCGCGGACGGTGACGGGGCGCACGACGGGGAGCGCGTGTCGCGCCTCGTACGCCGCGAAGTACTCCGGCACCACCTGGCGCGCGGGGGCCGCCGGGTCCGGCTCCGGCAGTTCGGCGTCGGGCAGGTCGTGGAAGCCGTGCACGGTGGCCATCCGCAGCGAGGGCGAGCGGTGCGCCCAGGCACCGCCGGGGGCCCGGTCGGCGTCCAGCACCACGAAGCCGCCCGCGACGCCCTCGGTGTACGGGGCGAAGCCGCGCCGGCGCAGGTGGTAGGCGGCGGACAGGCCCGCCTGCCCGGCGCCCACCACCAGGACGTCCACCTCGCGCCGGGGGGACTCCCCGGGCGCCGCGGCGGCCCGGTCCGCCAAGGATGTTGCACCGTAAACAGTCACGTGGGTGAAACATCCCGCTGGGCCGAGGTGTTCCCGGGCCCGCCCACGGCCGCCGACACCGGAAGCCCACGGCCGCCGACGCCGCCGGAAGCCCGCCCGTGCGGCCGGGGACAGCGCTACGCCGCCGGGGAGATCACCACGGCCGTGCCGTACGCGCAGATCTCGGTGCCGACGTCGGCGGCCTCCGTGACGTCGAAGCGCATCATCAGGACCGCGTTGCCGCCGCGCGCCTGGGTCTGCTCGACCAACCGCTCCATCGCCTCGTTGCGGCTCTCCACCAGGGTCTTCGTCAGGCCCTTCAGCTCGCCGCCGACCAGCGACTTCAGCGAGGCGCCGATCTGGCTGCCGATGTGGCGGCTGCGCACGGTCAGGCCGAAGACCTCGCCGATCACGTGGTCGACCCGGAATCCGGGGATGTCGTTCGTGGTCACTACCAGCACCTGGGCGTTCGGGCCCTGCCCGCCGCCGTACTCGTCAATGTTGGCCATGGGGCCCATCCTGGCCGGGGTCCGGGCCGTGCGGGGGAAGGCGTGGCCGGGAGGCCGAAAACGTGCCCGGGAACCCACCGGTGATCGGGCGGCGGAAAAGCCGTACCGTAGGCGCATGAGCGAGCGGAGTGATCATCCACAGGGGCCGGGCGCGGCGGAGGACTCCGGCGCGCAGGAGATCGAGGCGACGGTGGTTCTGGGGTTGCGGATCACCGACTGGCCGGCGCTGCGCGCCGCCGCCATCGCGGCGGTGGAGGAGATGGACTTCGACGGCATCGACGCGGCCGGCCAGCGCCGTGAAATGCTGCGCGAGGTGGCCGAGGACGCCAACGCCGCACTCGGCGCCCTGCTGCACCCGGACCGGCTGGTGGCCGCGATCCCGGGCGTCGAGGCGCTGGGCGGCACGCTGGAGATCAGCGTGACCGAGGACTTCGCACCGGACTTCGCCGACCTCTTCCCGCTGGACGGCGACGAGGCGGAGGGCGGTGGCGCGACCGGCGACTGGACGTTCACCCCGCGCACCGCCTGCCTGCTGCACGCCCAGCTGCTGGGTCTGGCGGACGCCGCCTACGACGACGTCGACGAGCACGACGACGAGCCGGTGTCCGACGGCGACGAACCGGACTGGACGGTCTTCGGCCGGCTGCCGCAACGCACCTGGCGGATGCACCGCGGCTGGCGGCGCGCGATGGCCCGGGCCTTCGACGACCTCGCCGACGACCTGGCGCTCGGCGAGTGGCCGCTGCCGCGCTGCCTGGCCGAGGAGATCGCGCTGCGGATGGCCCTGGTGGACGCCCGCGCCCTGCTCGGGGCCCAGCCGGAGTCCGTCGCCGACATGATGGGCGACCTGCCGGCCGACCTCTACGACTACGACTGGGACGGCTGCCACGACGAGCTGTTCGGCGTGTACGGGCCGGAGGACGGCGACCCGGAGCTGGACGCCGAGCAGCGCGCCGAACTGCTGCTCGCCGCCACCCACCCGGAGGGCTGGTTCCTCTGGTACGAGGACGCGGAGGAGCGCGACCCGCAGCGCGGCTACCGCCGCTGAGCCCGGCCACCGCCGCTGAGCCCGGCGGGCCCGGGCCGTCGGGGTTAGGCTGCGGCCATGCCCGATGTGCCTGACATGCGTGACATTCCCGGTGTGTCCGACGCGGTCGCCGGCGGCGAGGACCCGGTGGCGTCCCGGCTGGCGCTGGGCCTGGCGGGGGTGCAGGCCGCCCAGGCCGGGCGGACGGCCGAGGCGCGGGCCGCCCTGGAACAGCTCTGGGAGCGGCTCGGCGAACACGGCGACGTGTTCCACCGCTGCGTCCTCGCCCACTACCTGGCCGACCTCCAGGAGGATCCGCACGCCGAGCTGGAGTGGGACCGCCGGGCCCTGGCCGCCGCGGACTCGCTGACCGACGAGCGGGCCCGCACCTACCGGGACGCCCTCCAGGTGCGCGCCTTCTACCCCTCGCTGCACCTCAACCTCGCCTCCGACCACCTCAAGCTCGGCGAGCCCGAGCGGGCCCGCGAACAGCTGGAGGGCGCGGTGCGCAGCCTGGACCTGCTGCCCGAGGACGCCTACGGCGCGGGCATCCGGGCCGCCGTGGACGAGCTGCGGCAGCGGCTGCGGAGCTGATCCCGCGGTCCGTTGTTCACCGTTTTTGTTCAGCGGCCGAGCGCCGAACCCGAACAACCCCGGTGCGGTACACCTGGCGCAGCACCATCCAGGATCACGGCATCGAGGGTCGGGAGAGAGCGCCGGATGACCACGCTGTGCATAGGCAACAACCGGACCGAGGAGATGGTCGGCGACCTCTCCGGTATGACGCCCCTGGAGCTGCGGTTCGCCGGCTGCGGCGCCCAGCGGATGCTCTGGTTCGCCGAGGACGGTGACGTCCTGGTGCTGCCCTGGGGGCCGGATCCGGAGTACCTGGCGTACGTCACCGCCCTGACCGGCACCCGGCCGGAGAGCCTGACCGTGGTCGTCCCGCCGCCCGGCGTCCAGGGCGCCGAGGTGCTGACCCCGGACCGGCTGGCCGACGAGGACTTCCGGGCGGAGCTGCGCCGGGTGCTGGCCGGCCGGACGGTGGACCGGGTGCTGGCGATCGCGGCGAACGCCTGCGTGGTCGACCTGGCGGCGGCGCTCGGTGCCGAACAGGCCGTACCCGGGCACGCCTTCGCGGCGCAGGGCGGGCTGGCGCTGGTCAACAGCAAGGCGGCGTTCCGGGCGGTGGCGGCCGGGGCCGGGGTGCCGATCGCCCCCGGCACGGTGGCGGGTTCACCGGTCGAGGTGGAGACGGCGGTGGAGGCCCTGCTGGCGGGCGGCCACAGCGTGATGGTGAAGGTCGAGTACCAGGCGGGCGGCTTCGGCAACGAGGTCCTGGTCCGGGACGAGCAGGTCGGCGTGCCGGCCGGCGCGCAGCGGGTGGTGCCGCTGGCGGACCGCGCCGCGGTGGCCGGCTACGTGGCCGAGCGGTGGTCCTGGCTGACCGGCGGGCGGGGCCGGCGGGTGGTGGTGGAGCGCTACTTCACCGACGCGGTGCCGCTGTACGCGGAGTTCACGATCGCCGCGCACGAGGCCGTGCTCTCCGGCTGCGGGGAGATGGTGATGGACCCGGTGGTGGTCGGCGAGATCACCCCGCCGGTCACCCCGGACGCCGGGGTGCTGGCCGAATTGGTCGACCAGGCAGCCCGGTTGTGTGAATCGCTCCGGGTGCTCGGATACCGAGGCACGGTCAGCGCGGACGCCTTCCTGACCCCGAAGGGCGAGCTGTACTTCAGCGAGACCAACGGGCGGCTGACCGGCTCCACCCATCTGCACGACGCGCTGTTCGCCCGACTGGTCGGCGCCGGGCGGCGGGCCGAGCGGGTGATCCTGGAGCTGGCCGGCCTCAAGGTGCCGTCCTTCCGCGAGGCGGTGGAGGCGGTGACCGGGGCCGGGCTGGCCTTCGACCCGGACACCGCGACCGGGGTGGTGTTCAGCTGTGACTTCGCCCCGGCGGACGGCTCGGTGATGTACTGCGTGATCGCCGGCTCCGCCGAGCAGGCGCGGGCCCAGGAGCGCCGGCTGCTCGGCCTGTTCGGGGCCTGACGGTGCGGGCGGCGGTGATCCACCACTACGGCGGGCCGGAGGAGTTCACCGTCGAGGAGGTGCCCGAACCGGTGCCCGG
Source organism: Kitasatospora sp. NPDC004240 (assembly GCF_053603215.1). Classification (NCBI taxonomy): domain Bacteria; kingdom Bacillati; phylum Actinomycetota; class Actinomycetes; order Kitasatosporales; family Streptomycetaceae; genus Kitasatospora; species Kitasatospora sp. NPDC004240. The sequence goes on from NZ_JBSGFD010000055.1 coordinate 9,327, forward strand.
CCCCGGCCGCTGCCTGCTGGACGTCACCCTGGCCGGGGTCAACTACGCCGATCTGCACTGCCGTCGGGGCGAGTACCTGGAGCTCGCGCTGCCGGCAGTGCTGGGCGCGGACGTGGTGGGCCGGCGCCGCCGGGACGGCCGGCGGGTGGCCGCGCTGCTGCGCGAGGGCGGCGGGTACGCCCAGGTGGCCTGCGCGGAGGAGGCGTTCACGGTCGAGGTGCCGGACGGACTGGCGGACGCGCAGGCGCTGGCGCTGCTGGAGCAGGGTGCCACCGCGTACGGCGGGCTGGTCACCCTCGGCCGGCTGCGGCCCGGGGAAAGCGTGGCGGTCGGCGCGGCCGCCGGCGGGGTGGGGCACCTGGCGGTCCAGCTGGCCCGGGAGTTGGGGGCCGGCCGGGTGGTCGGGCTGGCCTCCACGCCCGCCAAGCGGGAGTTCGTCCGCTCCCTGGGGGCGGACGAGGCGCTCGACCCGGCCGACCCGGAGCTGGCCGAACGGCTGCGCGCCGACGGTGGGTTGGACCTCTTCCTGGACTCGCTGGGCGGCCCGGTGCTGCGGGCCGGGTTCGCGGCGCTGGCGCCGTTCGGCCGGGTGGTGAGCGTGGGCGCCCGGGGTGGGGAGGAGGAGTCCTTCACCGTCGGGGAGCTGGCGGACGGCTCGGTCGGGGTGCTGGGCTTCTGGCTGCGGCACGTCCTGGCGGACCGGGCGCTGTTCACCGCCGTGGCCGGGCGCCTCTTCCAACTGGCCCTGGAAGGGCGGCTGGTGGCCCGGGTGGACCGGACGGTTCCGCTCTCCGGCGTGGCCGGGGCGCACCGCGCGCTGGCCGGACGGGGGACGATGGGCAAGCTGCTGGTCGACGTGACGCGGGTGGACTGACCCGGGCCGGGCCGGGTGGAGCGGCACGGGTGGACCGGCCCCGGTCGTGATCGGGTCGGTCCACCCGTGCCCGGTGGGTCAGTAGCCGGCCACTTCGTCGAGGCCGTGGCCGCGCAGCGGCACCAGGAAGCTGCGTTCGAAGACCACCACCACCTCGCCGGTCGACTTCACCCCCGTGGTGCGGCAGCTGACGATGCCCTGCCCGGTACGGCTCTTGGAGAGCCGCTTGGCCAGGGTCTCGGTCTCCGCGTACAGGGTGTCGCCGGTGAAGACCGGGTTGGTCATCCGGATGTTCTCCCAGCCCAGGTTGGCGATGGTCCGCCCGCTGGTGGAGCGGGCGGTCATGCCGCCGACGATGCTGAGCGTCACCAGGCTGGAGACGATCGGCCGCCCCCAGGGGGTGTGCCGGCTGTAGGCGGCGTCGATGTGCAGCGGGGCGTCGTTCATGCTGAGCATGCTCATCAGGACGTTGTCGAGCTCGGTGACGGTGCGGCCGGGCCGGTGCTCGACCACCTCGCCGACGGTGAACTCCTCGTAGTAGCGGCCGACCACCTCCCGGTAGCGGGCGGCGCCGACGCTCCGGTAGCCGGCCGGGGGCTGAAGGTCCGCGGGGTGTTCCCCGGGGGGCGCCCCGGTCTCCCGGCCGCTCATCCGTCCGCTCGTCTGTCCGCCCATCCGTTCGCTCACCGCAGGTCCGCGGTCAGTTCGCGGACGTGTCCGGCGAAGTCGGTGATCAGCCGGTCGTCCATGTCGGCACGCATCATCAGCCGCAGCCCGGCCTCGCCCTTGGGGACGATCGGGAAGAACACCGCCGAGCTGTAGTAGCCGCGTTCGAAGAGCTGGGCGGAGAGCCGGACGGCCCGGTCGGCGTCGCCCACGTCGATCCGGCGCACCGGCAGGCCGTTGCCGGCGAAGGTGGTCGGCAGCAACTCGTCGAAGAGGTCGATGTTGTGCTGCAACCGGGCCTGGAGGTCCTTGAGTTCGGGCGAGCGGTGGATCGCCGCGCTGCCCAGCGAGGCGCCGACCAGCGGGAGCGCCATGTTCTGCGACCAGCCGACCGGGCCGGCGTGCCGGTGCAGGAACTCGAACTGCTCGCGCTCGCCCAGCATCGCCACGCCGCCGCCGGTGCCGAAGCCCTTGCCGAGGCTGGCGACGATCACGGTGAGCGGGTTCATCTCCAGCCGGGAGCGGACGAAGCCCTCACCGCGCTCGCCCATGATGGACAGCGAGTGGGAGTCGTCGATGTAGAGGAACAGCCCGTAGCGGTCCTGGAGTTCGAGCAGGCCGTCGAGGGCCGCCGCCCCGCCCATCGAGTACGCGCCGTCGGCGACGTACGCGACCCGGGGGTACCTGCGGCAGACGTCCTCCAGGTAGTTCAGGTCGTTGTGCGGGCAGTTGAGCACCAGCGACTCGTCCGCGCAGATCGGCTTCACATAGGCCATGCAGAAGTGGCAGAACCGGTCGAACACCATAACCCGGGGCTCGCCGCTGCCGCCCAGGTGGCCCGAGGCGATCAGCGGCAGGATGCCCGAGGTGAGCGACGTACAGGACGCCCCGGGCAGGATGTGGGCGCCGAACAGCTCGCCCAGCTCCTCCTCCAGCCGGACCAGCAGGTTGTGCCGGATCCGGGTGGTGGAGGTGACCAGCCAGGTGCTGCGGGACTCCTGCAGGGCGTCCACGGCGCCGGCCGCGACGCTCGGGTGGTTGTTGAGCCCCAGGTAGGCGCAGGAGACCATGTTGGCGAACTCGTGGCCGGTCTCGCGGACGATCAGCCGGTTGTTGGACTCGGAGTCGACCGTGATGCCGATCAGGCCGTGCTCCCCGGCGGCCCGCCAGACCGGGTCGGCGGTGGCCAGCATCGTCGCGGCGTTGCGGTACCGGCGCGGGCCGGCCACGTCCGGGTCCTCCGCCGGGGGCGCCTGCACGGGGTCCTGTGGGCTGGTCATGATCACTCCTTGTCGGTGGGGGCGGACGGCGCCCCGGGGGAGGGGCGCGTTCCGGTGGACGGCGCTCCGGCGGAGGGGTGGGCCTCGGCGGACGGGGCCGGGTGCGCCTCGGTCGAGGACGTCCGGCCGGCGGGCGTACGGGGGGCCGGGACCGGGGGCAGGGTCGGGCCGAACTGCTCGATCAGCCGCTGGGACGCCTCGAAGAAGGGCATGCCGACCATCACCCCGTCCACCACGGTCACCGAGCGGCCGTTCTCCCGGCCCGCCTCGACCACCCGCCGGGCCCGCTCCAGCAGCCGCTCGTCCGGGGTGAACGCCTCGTTGATGGCGGGCAGCTGGCGCGGATGCACGGCGATCTTGCCGCTGAAGCCGAAGTCCCGGGCGAGCGCGGCCTCCCGGCGCAGCCCGTCCAGGTCGGCGACCTCGAACAGCGGCGCGTCCATCACCTCCACCCCGGCGGCCCGGGCCGCGTTCACCACCCGGGCGCGGGCCGGGGCCAGGGCCTCCCAGCAGAGCCGGGCACCGACCGCGAAGGCGTAGTCGGCCGAGCCGAAGACCAGGCCGCGCAACCGGTGCCCGCAGGCCGCGATGGCGGCGGCGTTCTCGATCCCGCGCGGGGTCTCCACGACGGCCAGGAACTCCGTCTCCGGGCAGTCCGCGGCGAGCGCGCCGGCCACGATCTCGACGTCCCTGGGGGACTCCGCCATCGGGATCAGCACCAGGTCCGGCTTGACCGGGTAGTGGGTGAGGGCGACCAGGTCGCGCAGCCCGTCCGGGCCGGCGACCGTGTTGATCCGCACCGCGCTGCGGGCCAGTTTGGTGGAGGGCAGGTCGAAGAAGCCCTCGGCGAGCCGCCGGGCTTCCGCCTTGCGGGCGGGCGGAACGGAGTCCTCCAGGTCGACCATGGCGATGTCGGCGCCGGACCGGTGGCTCTTGGCGTACCGCTCGACCGCCAGCGCGGGGGTGGAGAGCAGGGAGCGGCAGTAGCGGGTGAACTTCATGGGAATGCTCCGAAGTCTGCGATCTCCGAAGGCCGGACCGGGCGGCCCGGGTCCCGGTTCTATCCCAAGGGCATTGTTCGGCGCCGCGTCGTCGGCCACTGAACATCAACTCGGAACAACGCTCCCGACCGGCCCGTTGTTTGACGCCAACTGTCCTGCGCATGATGAATCTTGGGGGGATGCGCGCACGACTTCACACCATGTGAACCACTTCAGGGCAGAAGGGGGCCGCTGTGCCGCGTCGGGAGAGTCCACTGGACCAGGGGGACGGACCGCTGCTGCGGTTCGCGGCCGATCTGCGGGCGCTCAGGGAACGGGCGGGCATGCCGCCGTACCGCCAACTCGCCCTGCGGGCCCACTGTTCGGCCGCCAGCCTCTCGGTGGCCGCCGGCGGGCGGCGGCTGCCCAGCCTGGCCGTCACCCTCGCCTATGTGCAGGCCTGCGGCGGTGACGCCCGGGAGTGGCAGCACCGCTGGCAGCTGCTCGCCGCCGAGCTGGCCGCCGACACCGCCGCCCGGCGGCGCGCCCAGGACGCCGGCCGGGCCCCCTATCCGGGCTCGGCGGCCTTCGAGGCGGCCGACGCCGAACGGTTCCACGGCCGCGAGGCGCTGCTCGACCGGCTGGTCGCCCTGCTCGGCGAACACCGTCTGGTCGTCGTCACCGGACCCTCCGGCGCGGGTAAGTCCTCCCTGGTCAGGGCCGGCCTGCTGGCCCGTCTCGGCGCCCGCGCGGACGGCGGCCCGGCGGCCCTGCTCACCCCCGGCGAGCGGCCGACCGAGGCGTACGAGACCGCGCTGGCCCGGCTCGCCCGGCAGCCCTCCGCCGGGCGCGGCGACCCGGTGCTGGTCGTGGACCAGGCCGAGGAACTGCGGACCCGCTGCCGCGACGCCGCCGAGCGCGAGCGCTTCCTGACGGCGCTTACGGGGTTCGCCCGGGGCGCCGGGGTGGTGCTGGTGGTGCGTTCGGACCAGGAGGCGCTGCTGGCGGACCACCCCGCGCTCGCCGAGGCCGGGCACCAGGCCCGGATCACCGTCGGCCGCCCCGCCCCGGAGGAACTGCGGCGGGCGATCACCGAACCGGCGCTGCGGGCCGGCTGCACCGTCGAGGGCGCCCTGCTGGCCGTCCTGATCTCCACCGGGGCCCAGCAGCCCGGGGCGCTGCCGCTGCTCTCGGCCGCCCTGCTGGAGACCTGGCGGCGGCGCAGCGGCAACGCGCTCACCCTGGCCGGGTTCCAGGCCACCGGCGGCTTCGAGGGCGCCCTGGCCCGGACCGCCGAGGCGCTGTACGGCGGGCTCGGCACGGCGGATCGCGAGCGGGCGCGGGCGGTGTTCCTGCGGCTGGGCGGGGAGTCGCCGACGGGCGGGACCGTGCTGCCGGGCGGGGTCGTGGTGTCGGGCGGGGTGGTGGTGCCAGGCGGGGCGGTGGTGCCGGGCGGGGCGGTGGTGGCCGGCGGAGTGGTGGTGCCCGGCGGGCCCCTTGCGCAGGGTGACGCCGTTCCGGCCGGGGGGCCTGCGGTGTTCGGGCCGGCGGGGCCGCCCGTCGGCCCGGACGGCATGCCCGGACGGCCGGTCGGGCGGCTGGAGTTCGACGAGCCGGGCATGCCGGAGCTGCTCGAACGGCTGGCCAGGGCGCGCCTGGTGGTGCTGGACCGGAACACCGTCGAACTGGCCCACCACGCCCTCCCGCAGGCGTGGCCCCGGCTGCGCGACTGGCTCGCCGAGGGCCGCGCGGTACCGCCCGAGCAGCGCCGGCTCACCGCGGCGGCCCGGGCCTGGGCGGCGGCCGGACGCGACCCCGAACTGCTCCTGCGCGGCGCCGTCCTGGACGGTTTGCGACGCCGGGCCGCGGGCGGCGAGCTGACCCCGGCCGGGGTCGAACGCTCCTTCCTGGCCGCCTCGGTGCGCGTCGCCGCCGAGGACCGCCGCCGCGCCCGCCGCCAGCGGCTCGCGGTCGCCACCCTCGCGGCGGCCGGCGGGGCGCTGCTCACCCTGGCCGGCGGGGAACGGATGAGGCGGGTGCGGCGGGGGTGAGTGCCCGCCACCACGGTGGTTGATCACCCTCGGGGGCCGGTGCGTTGAACAACGGACCGGGCCCCGGGCGGCGTCCACGGGAGCGCGATCACCTCCTTGCGCGGCCGTCGAGGGCCCGGGTAGCTTGGCGCTCGATCCGGCCGCACTGATCGCGAACCGCCGTGCCAGGCCGGGGACTTCCTCCCCACCCCCGCTCCTCCCCTCCGTCCCGTGCGGCCCGCCCGGGACGGCATCTGCTCGCCGTCGTCGGCGGTCCCGTGTCCTCGCCAAGGGGTAGTCATGTCCAAGTCGGCCAGCGTTCCATCGGTCAGCGTTCCATCGGTCGGCGATCGATCGGCCGGCGTTCCGGGGGCCGGGCCGCGGCGCAGTGCCCCGGTGCACAGCTGGGACGAGTTCAGCACGCTGCGCGAGGTGGTGGTCGGCACCGCCGTCGGCGCCCGGCTGCCCGCGCAGACGGACCGCTCGTCCTGGCTGTCCTGCTACCCGAAGACGAGCGCGGCCGAGCTGGCCGCCATCCCGTTCGGCGCCTACCCGCGGCAGGTGGTGGAGGAGACCGAGGAGGACCTCGGCGCCCTGGTCACCACCCTGCGCGACCTCGGCGTCGTCGTGCACCAGCCCGAAGTCGTCGACCACGCCGCCGAGTTCTCCGCACCCGGCTGGCAGGCGGAGGGAGGCTTCCACTCCTACTGCCCGCGGGACCTCACCCTGGTGGTCGGCGAGACCGTGATCGAGGTGGCCAGCCCGATGCGGGCCCGGTACTTCGAGGTCTTCGGGCTGCGCGGGCTGTTCCAGCGCTACCTGAACGAGGGCGCCCGCTGGCTGGCCGCACCCAGACCGCGCCTGGACGACGAGCTGTTCGAGCTGGACGAGGACGGGCTGCCGCTGCTCGGCGAGAGCGAACCGGTCTTCGACGCCGCCAACGTGCTCCGGCTCGGCCGCGACGTGTTCTACCAGGTCTCCCGCAGCGGCAACGAACTCGGCCTGCGCTGGCTGGAGTCCACCCTCGGCCTGCTCGGCGACCTGCGGCTGCACCCGCTGCGCGGCATCTACGGCTACACCCACATCGACAGCACCATCGCCCTGCTGCGGCCCGGCCTGGTGCTCCTCAACCCGGAGCGGATCACCCCGGAGACCGTCCCGGAGCCGCTGCGGGGCTGGGACATCCTCTGGTGCCCGCCCGCCGAACCCCGCCCCGACGCGCCCGCCCACGCCCTCAGCGAGAGCTGGATCAGCATGAACCTGCTGATGGTCGACCCCGGCCTGGCCATCGTCGAGGCCGGCCAGCACGGCCTGATCAAGCAGCTGGAGCACGCCGGCATCTCCGTCCTGCCGCACCGGCTGCGGCACTCCCGGATGCTCGGCGGCGGCTTCCACTGCGTGACCCTCGACATCCGGCGGGACGGCGGACCGGAGGACTACCTCGCGTGATCGCGGGTGCGGCGCACTGGCATCCTTGACGGGTGACCTCTCCGTTCGACATCCCCGCACCCGAGTCCACCGCACCTGCCTCCGCTGCCTCCGAGTCCGCCACGTCCGTGACGACTGCCTCCGGGTCCGCCGCGGCCGAGTCCGCTTCGTCGGTGACGACCGCCTCCGGGTCCGCCGCCGACCAGCGGGACGCCCGGCCGCAGTACGTGCTGCCGTTGGTCGTACGGCTGGAGAAGGCGAGCCCGCCCGGGCGCACGGACGCGCTGGAGACCTCCGCGCGGGCGGTGCTCACCCTGCTCGCCGACCCCCGGGTCACCGAGGCGGACGGGGAGTGGGCCGAGCAGGTCGCGGCCTGGGAGGACGCCCGGATCCGCAAGGTGGTCCGGCGGGCCCGCGGCGGGGAGTGGCGGCGGGCGGGCGAGCTGCCCGGTGTCACGGTGGGTGGACGCGAGGCGGAGGTGCGGGTGTTCCCGCCGATCCCGCTGGACGGGTGGCCCAAGGACCTCGCCAAGCTCCAGGTCTCCGGGACGGACCTGGAGGAAACCGGGCCGGTGGCGGCGCCCGAGCCGGGCCTGCCGGTGCTCTGGCTCAACCCGGAGCTGGAGATGAGCGCCGGCAAGACCATGGCCCAGACCGGCCACGCCGCCCAGCTCGCCTGGTGGCGGCTGGACGACGCCGCACGCAAGGAGTGGGCCGGGTCCGGCTTCGCCCTCGCGGTGCGGACGGCCACAGCGGACGCCTGGGCGGAACTGGTGGCGAGCGGACTGCCGCTGGTCCAGGATGCGGGCTTCACGGAGATCGCCCCGGGGAGCTGCACGGTGGTGGCGGATCACCCGGCGCTGCGCGGGTGACGATATTGGGAATCTGTCATCCGATAGCTGATTTCCGGCGTCTGACCGCTGACCGCTGATTTTCGATTTCTGACCGCCGATCTCTGACGGCTGACGTCCGACCTCCCGTGGCTGAGCGCCGAGAACCGGCAGCTGCCCGATGACATAGGTCATCGGGCAGCTGCCGTCCGTCATCCGTCATCCGTCATCGGATATCGGCCATCGGCCATCGGATATCAGTCATTGGTCATCCGACCGATGAAATCTGAAATCTGAAATCTGTCAGCCGTCACCCGCCTGCCGTCACCCCTCCCGCCGCCCCAGCGCCCGCAGCCCCGCGTACGCCGCCGCTCCGGCCCAGCCGGCCATGATCAGCAGGCCGGTCCAGTGCCCGTAGCCGTACCCGCCCGCCGGGTCGTCGGTGAAGCGCATCGCGTACTGGCCGGCCTTGTCCGGCAGGTACGGGACCAGCTCGCGGATCCCCGGCAGGACGCTCAGCGCGGTGGTGCCCAGGAAGAGCATCGGAGGGATCAGCCCCATCGCGGCGGCCAGGTTGCCGAGGGCGGTGGCCAGGCCGAGGCAGAGCACCACCAGCAGCGGGTGGTACAGCACGGCGGCGGTGAGGCTGCGGCCGAACCCGGCCGTCGCGGGGTCCAGGCCGACGGTGGAGGCGACCGCCAGGTACGAGCCCGCCGCCGAGGCCAGCCCGGTCAGCAGCCCGAGCCCGGCACCGACCGCCAGCTTGGCCCCGTACAGTCGGCCGCGCCGGGGGACGGCGGTGAGCGAGACCGAGATCATCCGGGTGTTGAACTCCTGGCCGATCAGCAGGATGCCGAAGCAGGCCACGGCGACCTGGCCGAAGTTGAGGCCGAAGTACAGGCCGATGGTCGGGTCCTCGCGCAGCGAGGCGTCGGTCGCGCCGTACGCGGCGTTGACGGCGGCGGTGAGGCCGACGGTGAGCAGGACGGCGACCAGCGGGGTGAACCGGAGCGAGCGCAGGGTGGTGAACTTGGTCCACTCCGCGCGCAGCACGGCCGGACCGCCGCCGAGGGGGAGGGGGTGGCCGGTCATGCCGCCACCGCCCGGTACTCGACGCTGTCGGCGGTCATCCGCATGAAGGCCTCCTCCAGTGAATCCTGCTGCAGGGCGATCTCGTAGAGCACCACGCCGTGGTCGGCGGCCACCGCGGCGATCCGCTCCGGTGCCACGCCACTGACCTCCCAGGCGCCACCGGTCACCGGTTCCGCCGCGGCCCCGTCGCCCAGCACCCCCGCCCCGCCGAGCAGGGCGTCCAGCTTGGTCGGATCGACCGCGCGGACCCGGACCCGGGTGCGGCCGTGCCGGTCGAGGAACTCCGGGGTGGCGGCGTCGGCCAGCAGCCTGCCCCGGCCGATCACCACCAGGTGGTCGGCGGTGAGCGCCATCTCGGTCATCAGGTGCGAGGAGACCAGTACCGCCCGGCCCTCGGCGGCCAGGCCGCGCAGCAGGGCGCGGATCCAGCGGATGCCCTCCGGGTCGAGCCCGTTGACCGGTTCGTCCAGCATCAGGACCGGCGGGTCGCCGAGCAGCGCGGCGGCCACCCCGAGGCGCTGGCGCATGCCGAGGGAGAAGCCGCGGATCCGCCGGTCGGCGGCCTCCGCCAGACCGACCCGGGCCAGGACCTCGGCGACCCGGCGGTCCGGCAGCCCGTTGCTGTGGGCGAGCCAGCGCAGGTGGCCCCGGGCGGTCCGTCCGCCGTGGACGGCCTGGGCGTCCAGCAGTGCCCCCACCCGCCGGAGCGGGTGGGCCAGTTCGGCGTAGGGGCGGCCGTCGATCAGCGCGCGGCCGGCGGTGGGCCGGTCCAGGCCGAGGATCATCCGCATGGTGGTGGACTTGCCGGCGCCGTTGGGTCCGAGGAATCCGGTGACCACCCCGGGGCGGACCGTGAAGCTCAGCCCGTCGACCACCCTGGTGCCGCCGTACTCCTTGCTGAGGCCCTGTACTTCGATCACGGCCGTCCTCCCCTCGTTCGGTGCTCCCGGTCGCTCGGTGCTTCCGGCCAGCGTCCTCGCCGGTGGGTCCATTCGACCGCGGCGGCCCCCGGTGGCGGATCCCGCCGGGGAGTGGACGTGCCTCCCTCCCGGGAGGGAGGCCGGGCGCGGCGCTGACCTGGCAGGATGACGCAATGCCCAAGATCTTCGCGCCCTTCCTGCGGGCCGCCACCTATGCGCGCGGGCTGCACCTGCTGCTCGGGCCGCTCTTCGTCGGCGCCGTCCTGATGGTCTATCCGGGGACGGAGAGCCACGGCCCCGCCCGGACCATCGCCGTGGCCGCACCGTTGGACGCGCTGCTGCTGGTGCTGGCCGCGTCGGTGCCGGGGGTGCGCCGGGCGGAGGGTGTCCAGGCACGGCTGCTGCTGATGCCCGCGCAGGAGCGGGACATCGGCGCCGAACCCTCCCGCGGTGGGGCCGACCGCAGGCGGACCGCGGCCTGGTTGATCGGCCGGGTGACGCTCGGGACGGCCCTCGGGGCGACCGGGGTGGCGGCGGTCACCGTCGCGCTCGCGCTGCTGACCGAACCGGCGCCGATCGTCCTCGGTCACCGACTCGCCCAGCCGGGCGGCCGGTTGTGGTACCCGTTGCTCGCCCCGGTGGTGCTGTTCGGCTACGGCTGGCTGGTGGTCTGGGCGGGCCGGCTCCAACTCGCCATGGCTGTGAGGCTGCTGGGACCGTCACCGGCCGAGCGGCTGGCCGAGGCCGAGCAGCGCGCCGAACGGCTGCTGGAGCGCAACCTGTTGGCGCGCGAGCTGCACGACTCCATCGGGCACGCACTGACGGTGACGGTCCTTCAGGCGGGCGCGGCGCGCGAGGTCGGCGATCCGGCGTTCGTCGCCAGGGCGCTGGAGGTCATCGAGGAGACCGGCCGCCGGGCGATGGACGACCTGGAGCGCACGCTGGTCCTGTTGCGCGAGTCCCCGGACGGCACGGCGGTCGAACGGCCGGGCATCGAGCAGCTACCCGCCCTGCTCGACACCGCGCGGGCGGCCGGCAGTCCGGTGGAGGCCCGGATCGACGTTCCCGCGGGGGCGCTGCCGGGGGTGCTCTCCCGGGAGTCCTACCGGATCGTCCAGGAGGCGGTGACCAACGCCCTCAAGTACGCGCCGGGCGAACCGATCACCGTCCGGATCGCCCTGCACGACGGTCAGTTGGAGCTGCGGTGCGCCAACGCGACCCCGGGCCAGGTCGGTTCGCGTGGCTCGGCCCGCGCCGGAGGCCGTACGGGCAGGCCGGGTGCGCCGCGCAAGGGCGGCAAGGGGCTGCGCGGCATCCGCGAACGGGCCGTGCTGCTGGGCGGCGAGGCCTCGGCCGGGGCCGGGCCGGACGAGTGGGTGCTCGCCGTTCGGATGCCCCTACGCTTGGGGCTGCGATGATCGACATCCTGCTGGCGGACGACGAGGAGCTGGTCCGGTTCGGACTGCGGGCGGTCCTGGAGGCCCAGGGCGACCTCCGGGTGGTCGGCGAGGCGGAGGACGGGCGGGAGGCGGTCACCCTGGCGCGCCGACTGCGGCCGCACGTGGTGCTGATGGACGTCCGGATGCCCGGGACGGACGGCCTCGCGGCGACCAGGACGATCCTGGCCGACGCCGGACCCGGTCCCGGACCCGGCCCCGCTGCTCACCCGCAGCCGTCCGCTCACCCGCAGCCGTCCGCGCACCTCGGCCCGAGCGAGGCCCCCGGGCCGGGCGCGACTCCGTGGCCGCCGAAGATCCTGGTGGTCACCACCTTCGAGAACGACGACTACGTCTACCAGGCCCTGCGCGCGGGCGCCGACGGTTTCCTGCTCAAGCGCTCGCGTCCGGCCGAGATCGTGCAGGCGGTGCGGCTGGTCGCGGCGGGCGGGTCGCTGCTGTTCCCGGCCGCGATCCGCCGGCTGGCCGCCGGGCGGGGCAACCCGGCCGCCCGCGAGGCGATGGAGCGGGCCGCGCTGACCGGCCGGGAGGCCGAGGTGCTGCGGCTGATGGCGCGCGGGCTCGCCAACGGGGAGATCGCGGAGCAGTTGTTCCTCGGGGTGCAGACGGTCAAGACGCACGTCAGCGGCGTGCTCGCCAAGCTCGGCGCCCGCGACCGCACCCAGGCGGTGATCGCCGCCTACGAGTCGGGCTTCGTCGAGCCCTCCGACGCGCCGTAGCCCTGCCGGACGGCCCGCCGTAGTCCTGCCGGGCGCCCCGCCGGCCGGCCCGGCAGGCGACCGATCCGGCGAGCGGTCAGGCCGGGTAGGCGTGCGTCTGGGCCGCCTTGACCGCGGCCCAGACCGTGCCGCCCGGGGTGAGGTCGAGTTCGGCCGCGGCCGCCGGGGTGAGGTCGGCGGCCATCGGCAGCACGCCGGCGAGGTCCGCCCGGACCTGGTCGCCGTGCAGGTCCAGGCCCGCCACGGTGAGCTCCCAGACGTTGCGGGCACTGGACTCGGGCCGCTCCCGGTACAGCGTCACGGCCGACGGCGGAAAGGCCACGAAGGCCGGGCCGGTCAGCTCCTCGGTGGTGTGCAGCACCGGCCCGCCGTCCGGCAGGGTGACGCGGTGGCCGTCGGCGGTGCCCTGGTAGAGGTTGAGGCCCACCAACCGGGCGATGTAGTCGGTGCGCGGGTGCCGGGAGATCTCCGCCGGGGTGCCGGACTGCACCTGCCGGCCGTCCTCGATCACCACCAGCCGGTCGGCCAGCACCATGGCGTCCAGCGGGTCGTGCGTCACCAGTACCGCCATCGCCTCGAACTCGGCGAGGGTGTGCCGAAGTTGGGCCCGTACGTCGAGCCGGGTGCGGGCGTCCAGGGCGGCCAGCGGCTCGTCCAGCAGCAGCAGCCGCGGCCGTACGGCGAGCGCCCGGGCGAGTGCCACCCGCTGGGCCTGCCCGCCGGAGAGGTCGCCGGGACGGGCGGCGGCGTGCTCGGCCAGGCCCAGCCGTTCCAGCCAGCCGGCCGCCTCGGCGCGGGCCTCGCGCCTGGGACGTCCCTGGCAGCGCGGGCCGAAGGCCACGTTCTCGAGCGCGCTGAGGTGCGGGAAGAGCAGGTAGTCCTGGAACACCACGCCGACCGGGCGGTGCTCGGCCGGGGTGTGCAGGCGTTGCGCCGGGTCCTCCAGGGTGCGTCCGTCCAGGCGCAGGTGGCCGGAGCTGAGCGGGAGCAGCCCGGCGAGGGCACGCAGCGCGGTGGACTTGCCGGCGCCGTTCGGCCCGAGCAGGGCGACCACCTCGCCGGGGGCGGCGGTGAGCGCGAGGTCGAGGGCGAAGGCGGCGCGCTCGACCCGCAGCAGGGCGTCGAGGGTCATGATTCACATCCTCCTACGGCGGTACGGGCCGTCGGCTCGGCGGGTCCGGTGGGGCCGGTGGGGCCCGGTGGGTGCCGGTCGTACGCCACCGCACGGCAGGCCCCCACCGGTCCGCGCTACGGCGTCGACATCCAGCGGTCGCGCAGTCCCGCCAGGACGGCCACCGAGACCAGCAGCAGGACCAGGCTGAGCGCGATCGCCGCCTCCGGTTCGGACTCCATGGCGAGGTAGACCGCCAGCGGCATGGTCTGGGTCTTGCCGGGGAAGTTGCCGGCGAAGGTGATCGTGGCGCCGAACTCGCCCAGCGCCCGCGCCCAGGCGAGCACCGCCCCGGCGCCGATGCCGGGGGCGATCAGCGGCAGGGTCACCCGGCGGAAGGCGGTCAGCCGGGAGGCGCCGAGGGTGGCGGCGGCCTCCTCGTAGCGCGGGTCGGCGGCCCGCAGCGCGCCCTCGACGCTGATCACCAGGAAGGGCATCGCCACGAAGGCCTCCGCCAGCACCACGCCCGAGGTGTGGAACGGCAGGGTGATCCCGAACGCCGAGTCCAGCCACTGGCCGACGATCCCGCGCCGGCCGAGCACCAGCAGCAGCGCCACGCCGCCGACCACCGGCGGGAGCACCAGCGGCAGGGTGACCAGCGCCCGGACCAGCCGCCGGCCGGGGAACTCCGTACGCGCCAGCAGCCAGGCCAGCGGCACCCCGAGCACCAGCGACACCCCCGTGGCCGCCGTCGCGCAGAACAGGGACAGCCGCAGCGCCTCCCAGACCTCCGGGCTGGTCAGCTGCTCCGGCAGGCTGCGCCAGGGCGCCCGGATCAGCAGCCCGACCAGCGGGAGGACCAGGAAGGCGAGCCCGAGCAGGGCGGGGAGCAGCAGCGCGACCGGGGGCCGGCGGGAGTGCCGCCGGCCCCTCTGCGCGGTGGTCGTGGTGGTGCGGGTGCTCACGGGGACTGGAAGCCCGCCGCGGTGAGCACCTGCTCGGCCTCGGCCGACCGGACGTAGGCGACGAAGGCGGCGGCGCCGTCCTTGTTGGGCGCCTTGGCGAGCGCGACGATCGGGTAGTCGTTCACGGCCTTGTCGGCCTCGGGGAAGTCCACGCCGTCGATCTTCGCAGCATCGGCCTTCACGTCGGTCCTGTACACGAGGGAGGCGTCGACCTCGCCCAGTTCGACCTTGGTGAGCGCGCCCTTGACGTCCTGCTCCAGGGTGACCGGGGTGAGGTTGACCCCGGCGGCCTTCAGCGCGGTCTCGGCGGCGGCGCCGCAGGGCACCTGCTTCGCGCAGAGCGCGACCTTGACGCCGGGCGCGGTGAGGTCCTTGAGGCCGGTGACCTTCTTGGGGTTGCCCTTGGGGACGGCGATGGTGAGCGTGTTCCGGACGAAGGTCTTCGGCTCGCCGTTCGCGCCGCCCGCGTCGGTGACGGTCTTCATGGTGGCCGGGCTGGCGGCGGCGAAGACGTCCGCCGGGGCGCCGGAGTTGATGCTGGTGGCGAGCGAGGAGCTGCCGCCGAAGTTGAACCTCACCTTGGCGCCCGGGTTGGCGGACTCGAACTTCTTGCCGAGCTCGGTGAAGCTCTCCTTGAGCGAGGCCGCGGCGAAGACGTTGATGTCGCCGGACACCTTCGCGGTGCCCGCGCTGCCGCCGGTGGTGGCGGCGCTGCCGGTGGCACCGGTGCTCTTGCCGCCGTCGCTGCCGCAGGCGGTGACCCCGAGGCCGAGGGCGAGGGCCGCTGCGGCGGCGACGGCGAGTCTGCGGGTGCGGGGCCTGGTCCTGGTCATCGGAGCGCTTCCTTCCCGGACGCGCCGGGAGGGGCGCGAAGCCTGAGTGCCGCAGCTGCGGCCGTTATGGCGATCATAGTGCCGCAGTTGCGAGGGATAAATCCCCTGTCTCATCGCACAGGCGGCCGTGACGGGCCCGGTGGGCCGGTCTGTGCGATGCCCCGAACACCCCGCACGGTCCCGTGGCCGCAGTGGTCGGAGCGGCCGGAGTGGTCGGAGCGGCCGCAATACCGCCCCGCGACCCCACCCGCCGGAGGCCGCCGCAGCGGGAAAACCCCTGGCCCCGGGCCGGGCCGACCGGCAGAGTGGGCGGGGTGTCCGGCGGGCGGGTCCGCCGCTCCGGACCGTCATCGTCGTCCTGGGGGAGGAGCACACCCATGTCCACACTGCGGGTCACCGCCGAGCGGCTGACCGTTCTGCCGCATCCGAACGCCGACGCCCTGGAGCTCGCCCAGATCGGCCTCTACCGCGCGGTCGTCGCCAAGGGCGCGTACCGCACCGGTGATTACGCCCTCTACATCCCGGAGCAGGCCGTGCTGCCCGCGCCGCTGATCGAGGAGCTGGGGCTGACCGGACGGCTCGCGGGCGGCAACGCCGACCGGGTCAGGGCGGTACGGCTGCGCGGCGAGCTCTCCCAGGGCATCGTCTGCCGTCCGGGGGCGGTCGCCGGGACGGACCTGGCGTCCGCCGCCGACCGCGGTGAGGACTTCGCGCCGCTGCTGGGCGTCACCAAGTGGGTGCCGCCGATCCCCACCACGATGAACGGGGACGTGGAGCGCGCGCCCGACCTGCTGCCCTGGGTCGACATCGAGAACCTCAAGCGCTACCCGGACGTCTTCGAGCCCGGCGAGCCCGTGGTGCTGACCGAGAAGCTGCACGGCAGTTGCTGCCTGGTCACGTACCACGCCGCGACCGGCGAGGTGCAGGTGTCCTCCAAGGGCATCGGCGCCCAGGGGCTGGCGCTGGTCGAGGACGGCCGCAACCTGTACTGGCGGGCGGTGCGGGCGCACGGGATCCCGGCGGTCGCCGCCCGGCTGGCCGAGCGGCTGGGCGCCGAGCGGGTCGGCGTCTTCGGCGAGGTCTTCGGCACCGGCGTGCAGGACCTCACGTACGGCGAGAGCGGCCGCGGCGAGGTGCCCGGGTACGCGGCCTTCGACGTGTCGGCCGTGGTGGGCGGGGAGCTGCGCTGGCTGTCGGCCGCCGAACTGCTGGACGGCGAGCTGCCGTTGGTGCCCGAGCTGTGGCGGGGCCCGTACGACCCGGACACCGTGCTGGCGCTGGCGCAGGGCCGGGAGACCGTCTCGGGACGTGAACTGCACATCCGCGAGGGCGTGGTGGTCCGTCCGCTGACGGAGCGGTACAGCCCGGTGGTCGGCGGGCGGGCGATCGCCAAGGTGGTCGGCGACGCCTACCTCACCCGCAAGGGCGGCACCGAGTACGAGTGATCCGTCCGGCCGTACTTCGTCCCGCCCCTACCTCCGGTGGCTACCCGTCAGTAAGGTTGAGGGCCGCCACTGGAGGAGGGGACAGCGCGATGACCACTGCCACCCGGATACCCGGCCCGGCCGGGCTGCCGTTCATCGGGTCGATGCTCGACCTGATCCGGCGCCCGCTGCCGACCTACCTCGCCGCGCGCCGCGACTACGGGGACGTGGTCCGCTTCACGGCCGGGCCGCCCGGGCTGCGGGCGGAGTTCTTCATGGTGTCCTCCCCGGAGGGCGCGCAGCAGGTGCTCGGCACCGAGGCGGCCAACTTCCGCAAGGAGAACGCCTTCTACGACGAGTTGCGGACCAGCGTCGGCAACGGCCTGCTGACCAGCCAGGACGCCGACTACCTGCGCCAACGGCGGCTGGTCCAGCCGCTGTTCACCCGCCGCCGGGTGGACACCTACGCCTCGGCGATCGCCCTGGAGGCGGACGCGCTGGCCGCCCGCTGGCGGGCCGTCCCGGACGGGGTGGTGGACGCGGGGACGGAGATGTCCCGCTTCACGCTGCGGGCGGTGGCCAGGATCCTCTTCGGCGCCGACGTCGAGGCGGCCGTGGAGGTCGTGCACCGCAGCTTCCCGGTGCTGGGCGAGTACATCCTGGAGCGCGCCTTCGCGCCCGTCCGCACCCCGTGCTCCTGGCCGACGCCCGCCAACCGCCGGGGCGCCGAGGCGCAGCGGGACCTCTACGGGATCTGCGACCGGATCATCGCCGAGCGCGCGGTCCGTCCGGACGGGGAGGGCGCCCGGCCCGACGACCTGCTGCAGCTGCTCGCCGACGCCCGTGGCGAAAACGGCGAGAGCCTGGACGCGGCCGAACTACGCGACCAGGTGCTGGTCTTCCTCCTGGCCGGGCACGAGACCACGGCCACCTCGCTGGCCTTCGCGCTGCACCTGCTGGCCGGGCACCCCGAGGAGCGCCGGCGGGCGCGGGCCGAGGCGGACGGGGTGCTGGGCGGCCGGGCGCCGCGGGCCGAGGACCTGGAGGCGCTGCCGTACCTGACCCGGGTGCTGAAGGAGGCGATGCGGCTGTTCCCGGCCGCGGCGCTGGTCGGGCGCCGTTCGGTCGCGGAGTCGGTGATCGGCGGGCACGTCGTCCCGGCGGGTGCCCAGGTGGTGCTGGCGCCGTGGGTGACGCACCGCCACCCCGACCACTGGGAGGACCCGGAGCGCTTCGACCCGGAGCGCTTCCTGCCGGAGCGGGAGAAGGCGCGGCACCGCTACGCCTGGTACCCCTTCGGCGGCGGCCCGCGGGCCTGCATCGGCCAGCACTTCTCGATGCTGGAGTCGGTGCTGTCGCTCGCGGTGCTGCTGCGGGAGTTCGACTTCGAGGTGGTGGACCGGGAGGTGCCGCTCGGGCAGGGCATCACCCTGCGGGCGGACGGGCCGATGCGGATCCGGCTGACGCCGCGCGGCTGAGCCGGCGGGCGCGGTGTCCCGGGTCGGGGCGCGGCGCTCGACGCCCGGATCAAGGGCCTGGGACGGAACCGGAGTTCGGCGCCCGGGGACGGTGCTCGGGGATGATGTCCGGCCCCTGCGCTCGGCCCCCTGCGCCCGGCCCCCGGTGCTCGGCCCCGTGCGGGCCGCGCGTCCGTTGCCACAGGCGGGCGGTCGGCATACGAGGGATCCATTCGAGCACAGCGCCCCCGAAGCGCGGGCGGCTTTTCATATCTTCACGTGATCGCTTTCCGGGCGTCGGTAGCGTCCCACGCACCCCGAACCGGAAGCGCACGTGTGGGCGGCATATGTGGGCGTCCGCTCGCCGCCGGAGCCGCTCGCCGCCGGAGCCGACCGTCACCGGAGCCGACCGTCACCGCCTCCCGGAGACCGCCCGGTACCGGGGAGCCCGGAGCAGAGCGAACCGCCCCGGGCCCGACCGGTCGACGGAGGTCCCATGGGCACCATGAACCACTTCAGCCTCGGCTGGCTCACCCCCCTGCTGTCGTACGCGATGGCCTGCGGGGGCGCCGCCCTGGGCCTGCGCTGCACCCTGCGGGCGCTCTCCGCCACCGGGAGATCCAGACGCAACCGGCTGCTCGCCGCGGCCGCCTCGATCGGCTCCGGCATCTGGACCATGCACTTCGTGGCGATGCTCGGCTTCACCGTGGACGGCGCCGACCTGCGCTACGACGTGCCGCTCACCGCGCTCAGCCTGGCCGTGGCCGTCCTGGTCACCGGCCTCGGGGTGTTCGCCCTCGGGTACGGGCGGCGGCGGGGGACCGCCCTGCTGACGGGCGGCCTCACCACCGGGCTCGGCGTCGCCGCGACGCACTACCTGGGCATGGCTGCGGTACGGCTGCGCGGCGGTCTGCGCTACGACGCCGGCACCGTCGCGCTGTCGGTGCTGGTCGCGGTCGGCGCCGCCACCGCCGCGCTCTGGGCCGCCGTCACCGTCCGCAACCTGTACGCGGTCGGCGCCGCCGCGCTGGTCATGGGCCTCGCCGTGAGCTGCATGCACTACACCGGGATGGCCGCCGTGCACGTCCACATGGAGCCCGCGCGCACCGGGCCGGGCGGCACCGGCCCGATGCAGTTCGTCTTCCCGCTGGCCGTCGGGCTCGGCTCCTTCCTCTTCCTCGCCGCGGCGTTCGTCGCGCTCTCCCCGACCGCCCGGGAGCGGGCCGCCCGGAAGGAGGCCGGCGAGCTGGCCATCGAGGAGTTCCGCCCGGCCTCCGAGCCGCGCCGCGACGCCGCCTGAGCCGTCACCCGTGCGCGAGACGCGCTGACATGGTGCTGCCTCCTCGCTCAAGTGCCGTGCCCCGGCGGGGAGTCGGCGCGGTCCGCCGCCCCCGTTCCGCGTCCGGTCACGAAATGCACACGAATGACTGCGGACGGTGGGATGACGAACTATGATGTGACCTGCATCACAATCGGCTTGCCGGTTACCGATTTCCGAGGTGGGGCGCCATGGACGCGGTCGGTGGGTGTGCGAATGACGGTCGCGGCGGCGAATTCGACCGCGCGTTCACGGAACTGATGCCGAGGCTCCGGCGCGCGGCCCTCTCCCTCACCGGAAGCCCGGTCGCGGCCGAGGACGTGGTGCACGACGCGTACCTGCGCCTGGCCCGCCGGCCCGAGCGGTTCCTGGCCCATCCGCAGCCGTACGCCTACGCGTTCACCGCGATGGCCAACCTGGTCCGCGACCAGTGGCGCCGCGAGCACCGCGAACGCCACCGGCGTCCCGTGCCGGGCGCGGTCGGACCGGGCCCGGCCGGGGCCGACCCGTACGGCGGGGGGCTGGTCGAGCTCCAGGCGCACTGGGAGGTGATCCGGCTGCTCGGCCGGCTGAGCGTCAAGCAGGCACGGGTGCTCCTGCTGGTCGACCTCGTCGGCTACAGCGTGGACGAGGCCGCCGAACTGCTCGGCCTGCACCGCAGCACCCTGCACGTCACCCGGCGGCGGGCGCTGCGCCGGCTGCGCGCCGACCTGGAGCGCGAGCGCGGGGCCGGGGGCGACTGAACGGCGCCGCACGGCGGCGGGCACGGTTCGGCGGGAGCCGCCGACGCGCCGGACTGACGCGCCGGACTGACGGCATGTCAGCCGATGCGGTGGCCCGGTCGTACGCTGAAAATCGTGATCACGCACCAGGACCACAGCCTGCGCACGCTGGCGGACGAGGGCCGCTGGCCCGAACTGCTGCGCCGCTACCGGCAGCGCCGGGGCGCCGTCGCGGCGGCCGACGGAGAGGAATGGGCGGCCGCCGAGACCGCGCCGCTCGGCCACCTGATCGCCCGGAGCGCTCCGCCCGAGGTGGCCGCCCGGCTGTTCGACCCGGACGGCGGCCCCGGCACGGCCGCCGGGGTCGCGGACCACGACGCCGGCCCGCTCTGGGAGGTGCTGGCCACCCGGCACTCCTGGCTGCGGCTGGCCCCGCTGCTGGGCCCGGCACCGGTGCGCCGGCTGGTCGCGCACACCCGGGTGCTGATCGGTGAGGACCTCTCGTACGGGGCGGAGCCCGACCCGGAGGGGGTGCCGCTGCTGCTGGAGCCCTGGGAGTCGGCGGGCTGGGGCGAGGGCGGCCGGGTGCGGGAGTACCCGAGCGGCGGCGGCTCGCGCAGTGCACTGCTGGTGCTGCCGGCGAGCCGGGAGGGGCTGGGCCCGGTGGAACTGCCCGTCCCCGGCGGCCGGCAGCCCGGCCAGCGGGCGACCCGGCTGCTGACGGCGCTGGCGCCGTGGCCCGAGGTGACCTGCGTACGGGGGCCGGCGCCGCTGGCGGCCGCGCAGTTCGCGCCGGGCGCGCGGGTGACCGGCGGCTACCTGCCGTTCCCGGCGGCCTACCCGGCGCTGGTGCAGGCCGGTGGCGCGGCCCGGTCGGACGGCGCGGCGCTCGGACGGCTGGCGCTGTGGCGGGCGCTGGCCGCGATGGCGGGTGCGGCCGGGCCGGACCGGGTCGAGGTGAACGCCCTGGTGGCCCGGATGCGCTGCTTCACCTGGTGCGACCCGTCCGACGAGCTGCGCCATCTGCACCTGGCGCTGGAGGACCCGGCGAGCGGCCTGAGCTGGGCGGTCAGCGGGTCCGAGCCGGCCTGAGCCGTGCCGTCGGCGGGTCCGGACCGGCCTGAACCGCCCCCGATGATCCGCGCCGCGGAAGTGGAAAGCGGAAAGAGGAAAGTGGAAAGTGGAAAGGCCCTGGCCCGGCGCCCTCCGGGGGTTGGAGGGAGGGCGCCGGGCCAGGGGGTACGGGGGTCAGGCGGCGGTGGGTGCCGTGCTCTGCGCCGGTACGGGCTGCCCGTCGGGGGCGCTCCGCCCGTCCGGGGTGGCCTGCCCGTCGGGCTCCGCGGCGGGGTCGTGGACGTCCACCAGGGTCCGCTCGTCGAAGGGCAGTTCGCCGGCCAGTACCAGGCGGGCCCGCTCGCGGTCGAGCTCGCCGGTCCAGTGGCCGATCAGCACAGTGGCGACCGCGTTGCCCGCGAAGTTGGTGAGCGCGCGGGCCTCCGACATGAAGCGGTCGATGCCGACGATCAGGCCGACGCCGTCCACCAGTTCCGGCTTGTGCGACTGGAGGCCGCCGGCCAGGGTGGCCAGGCCCGCCCCGGTGACACCGGCGGCGCCCTTGCTGGCGATCACCATGAAGACCAGCAGCGAGATCTGCTCGCCGAAGGACATCGGCTTGTCCAGCGCCTCGGAGACGAAGATCGAGGCCATCGTGAGGTAGATCGCGGTGCCGTCCAGGTTGAAGCTGTAGCCGGTCGGCACGGTGATGCCGACGACCGGGCGGCTGACGCCCAGGTGCTCCATCTTGGCGATCAGGCGGGGCAGCGCGCTCTCCGAGGAGGAGGTGGAGAGGATCAGCAGGAACTCCCGGCCGAGGTAGCGCAGCAGGGTGAGGATGTTCACCCCGGCGACCAGGCGCAGCAGCAGTCCGAGCACCACGATCACGAACAGCGCGCAGGTGACGTAGAAGCCGATCATGATGACGGCCAGGCTCTTCAGCGCGGCCGCGCCGGTCGCCCCGACCACCGCCGCCATCGCGCCGAAGGCCCCGATCGGCGCCACCCACATGATCATCGCCATGACCCGGAACACCAGCCGCTGGACGTGCTCCACCCCGCGCAGCACCGGGGCGCCGGCCGGGCCCATCGCCTGGAGGGCGAAGCCGACCAGCAGCGCGACCAGCAGGGTCTGCAGCACCTTGCCCTCGGTGAGGGCCGAGAGCAGGCTGGTCGGGATGATCCCGAGCAGGAAGTCGGCGGTGGACTGGGCCCCGCCGGCCGCGGCCTGGGCGTGGCCGGCCTTGCTGAGCGCCTGGGTCAGGTGGAGTCCGGAGCCGGGCTCCAGCAGGTTGCCGACCACCAGGCCGATCGCCAGGGCGACCGTCGACATGGTCAGGAAGTAGCCGAGGGCCAGTCCGCCGACCCTGCCGACCTTCGCGGCCTTGGTGACCGAGCCGATGCCCAGCACGATGGTGCAGAAGATAACCGGGCTGATCATCATCTTGATCAGATTGACGAAGCCGGTGCCGACCGGCTTCAGCTCCACCGCGAAGTCCGGTGCCACCAGCCCCACCGCGACCCCGGCGATCACCGCCGCGATCACCGCGAGATAGAGGTAGTGGGTGCGGTCCCGGCGTCTGCCCCCCGCCTGCTGCGCTGCTGCGCTGATCGACATCTGCGGCTCCTTCGCCCTGCTGTCCTGGCGGCCCCGGGTGGTGGGCCGCTCCGACTATGGGGCCGGGCCGTGACGTGGGTCACGCTTGCGTTCATAGAGTTCACCGCGCACCGGGGGCCGGGCACCGGCGGTGGTGCACACTGTCTGGCATGTCCGTGCGCACGTCCCCCGCCGCGCGCCGGCGGGTGCGCAGCCTCGCCGGGCAGCTGTTCGTCGTCCAGGTCGTCATCGTCGCCGCCGTGGTGGCCGGTGGCGCGGTCCTCGCGTACCTGTTCACCGCCGGCCGCGCCGAGGAGGCGGCCCGGCAGCAGGTCACCGCGGTGGCCCGCGCGGTGGCCGACTCGCCCTCGGTGCGCGCCGCCGTCGCGGGGCCCGACCCGTCCGCGGTCCTCCAGCCGTACGCCGAGCGGGTGCGGGTGGACACCGGGGTCTCCTTCATCACCGTGATGGACCTCGACGGGGTGCGCTGGACGCATCCGCTGCCCGAGCAGATCGGCCGGCCGTTCCTCGGGCACATCGACTGGGCGCTGGCGGGGGAGACCCGCAGCGAGACCTACACCGGCACCCTCGGCCCCTCGGTGCGGGTGGTCACCCCGGTGCTGGACGAGCGGCGGCGGGTGATCGCCCTGGTCAGCGCGGGCGTCACGGTGCGGTCCATCACCGACCAGCTGCGCGGCCCGCTGCTGGCGCTGGTGGGCGTGGCCGGCGCCGCGCTCGCCCTCGGCGGGCTCGGCACGTACCTCGCCAACTCCCGGCTGCGGCGCCACACCCACGGCATGGGCGCGGCCGAGCTCAGCCACCTGTACGACTACCACCAGGCCACCCTGCACTCGGTGCGCGAGGGCCTGGTGCTGCTCGACCGCGCGCACCGGGTGGTGCTCTGCAACGACGCCGCCCGCGAACTGCTCGGCCTCGCGGGCGAGGTGGAGGGCCGGCCGGTCGCCGGACTCGGCCTGCCGGCCGCCCTGGTGCGCGCGGTGACCGGGCCGGAGCCGGTCCGCGACGAGATCCACCTGACCGCCGAACGGGTGGTGGTGCTCAACACCTCCGCCGTCGGCGAGCGGCTCGGCATCGTGCTCACCCTTCGCGACCACACCGAACTCCAGGCGCTCAGCGGCGAGTTGGACTCGGTGCGGGGCTTCACCGAGGCGCTCGGCGCGCAGGCCCACGAGGCCGCCAACCGGCTGCACGCGGTGGTCTCGCTGATCGAACTCGGCCGCCA
This sequence comes from Kitasatospora sp. NPDC004240, assembly GCF_053603215.1. Lineage (NCBI taxonomy): Bacteria > Bacillati > Actinomycetota > Actinomycetes > Kitasatosporales > Streptomycetaceae > Kitasatospora > Kitasatospora sp. NPDC004240. Next base: position 33,325 of record NZ_JBSGFD010000055.1, read on the forward strand.
CGACGAGGCGGTGGAGTTCGCCACCGCCGAACTCGCCCTCGCCCAGCGGCTCACCGACCGGGTGGTCGACGCCGTCGGCGAACCGGTGCTCGCCGCGCTGCTGCTCGGCAAGGCCGCCCAGGCCGCCGAGCGCGGCGTGGAGCTGACCCTCACCGAGGACAGCCGGATCGACGACGGCGTCCTGCCGCCCGGCCTGCCCGCCCGCGACCTGGTCACCCTGCTCGGCAACCTGGTCGACAACGCGGTGGACGCCGCCATCGCCGGCGCCGCCGCCCACCCCGGCCCGCCCGAGGTCACCGTCACCGCCCGGATCGACGACGGCCAGCTACTGCTGCGGGTCGCCGACACCGGCACCGGCATCGAACCGGACGCCGTCGCGGACGTGTTCACGCGCGGCTGGAGCACCAAGCAGGACGGCCGCGGCCACGGGCTGGGGCTCGCGCTGGTCGCCCAGGCCGCCCGTCGCAACGGCGGCACGGTCACCGTCGGCCGCGAGCACGGCGCCGTACTCACCGTCCGGCTCCCGCTCCGGCGCACCCTGGAGGCGCGGTGACCGGCCGTCCGCGGATCTCCGTGCTGGTGGTCGAGGACGACCCCGTGGCCGCCGCCGCGCACGCCCTGTACGTGGAGCGCGAGCCCGGGTTCCGTACCGCCGGGACGGTGCACGGCTGCGCCGACGCGCTGCGCTTCCTGGAGCGCGCCCGCGCCGCCGGCGCCCCGGTCGACCTGATCCTGCTCGACCTCCACCTCCCCGACGGCCACGGCCTGCGGCTCTGCCGCACCCTGCGGGCGGCCGGCCACGCCACCGACGTCATCGCGGTCACCTCCGCCCGCGACCTGGCGATGGTCCGCCAGGCCGTCTCGGCGGGCGTGGTCCAGTACCTGCTGAAACCGTTCAGCGCCGCCGCGCTGCACGACCGGCTGGAGCGTTACGCCCGCTACCGCGACACCCTGGGCCGCACCGGCGAGGCCACCGGCCAGGAGGAGGTCGACCAGGCGCTCGCCCTGCTGCGCACGCCCGAGCGCAGCGCGCTGCCCAAGGGGCTGAGCGCGCCCACCCTGGACACCGTCGCCGGGGTGCTGCGCGCCTCCGTCACCGGCCTGTCGGCGGCGGCCGCCGGGGCCGCCGCCGGGGTCTCCCGGATCACCGCGCGCCGTTACCTGGAGCACCTGGTGGACACCGGCCGGGCCGTCCGCGAGCCGCAGTACGGCCAGGTGGGCCGCCCCGAGCTCTGCTACCGCTGGCGCGGCGGCGGCTGAGGCCCGGCCGGGCCGGGGTCAGCGGCAGACGTACTGGGTGAGCAGGGCCTGCACCTCGTAGATGTCCACGCCCTTGGTGAAGTTCTTGGAGATCGGCAGACCGCCGCCGGTGATCCAGATCTTCAGCTCGGCGTCCAGGTCGAACGAGCCGGCGGTCTCCACCGCGAAGTGGGTGATCGAGCGGTACGGGATCGAGCGGTACTCGACCTTCTTGCCGGTGATGCCCTGCTTGTCGACCAGGATCAGCCGGCGGTCGGTGAACAGGAAGACGTCGCGCAGCAGTTGGTAGGCGCCCTGCACCTGCTCGCCCGGGCCCAGCAGCCGCGCGTACTCGTTATGGGCCTCGGCGTTCTCGATCTGGTGGGCGTTTCCGAACAGGGCCATCGGCCGGTCCTCTTCTCCTCGGGCACCCGGGCGGGTGCGCTGGGCACGAGTCTGGCACGCCGATGATCTTGGGTCGCCGTCATGTCGGCCCGTGCCTGCCGAGAATTGTCCGCGCCCCGCCCGTTACCTCATCGGGCCTCACTCGTTGGGTGGGCGGGGGTGTCATCACCCGGACGAGTGGTTCCCCGGGGCCCGGGTGTCCCCACCCAGGTCAGGGCCGGTAAAGTTAGGCTTACCTAACTTATCGGGAGTCCATCTGTGAGCTTCGCCGTCCCCGCCCAGGCCGCCGTCGCCGGTGACGCCATCCTGCGCCGCCAGCGGATCCGCGAATCCGCCGCCCGCACCTACGCCCGGTCCTTCCCGATCGTCCCGGTCCGGGCCAACGGCATGACCGTCGAGGGCGCCGACGGCCGGCGCTACCTGGACTGCCTCTCCGGTGCGGGCACCCTCGCCCTCGGCCACAACCACCCGGTGGTCCTGGCGGCGATCCGGCGCACCCTGGACAGCGGCGCCCCGCTGCACCTGCTCGACCTCGCCACCGCCGAGAAGGACGACTTCACCGGCGCCCTCTTCGACAGCCTCCCCGAGGGCCTGCGCGGCCGGGCGCGGGTGCACTTCTGCGGCCCGGCCGGGACCGACGCCGTCGAGGCCGCGCTCAAGCTCACCCAGACCGTCACCGGACGCTCCGGCGCCCTCGCCTTCACCGGCGCTTACCACGGCATGACCGCCGGCGCGCTCGCCGTCACCGGCAACGTCGCCGTCAAGGAGCCGCTGCCCGGCGGCGGCGAGGTGGTCCGGCTGCCCTACCCGTACGGCTACCGCTGCCCGTTCGGCGTCGGCGGCGAGGCCGGGGCCGAGCTCGCCGCCACCTACGCCGAGCGGCTGCTCGACGACCCCTCCGGCGGCGTGGTGCCGCCCGCCGCGATGATCCTGGAGGCCGTCCAGGGCGAGGGCGGCGTGGTGCCCGCCCCCGACGACTGGCTGCGCGCGATGCGCCGGATCACCGCCGAACGCGGCATCCCGCTGATCGTCGACGAGGTGCAGACCGGCGTCGGCCGCACCGGCGCGATGTGGGCGGTCGAGCACAGCGGCATCGTCCCGGACGCCATGGTGCTCTCCAAGGCCATCGGCGGCAGCCTCCCGCTCGCCGTCGTCGTCTACCGCGAGGAGTACGACCGCTGGCGCCCCGGCGCCCACACCGGCACCTTCCGCGGCAACACCCTCGCCATGGCCGCCGGCGCCGCCACCCTGCGGTACGTCACCGCCAACGGACTGGCCGAACGCGCCACCCTCCTCGGCGAACGGATGACCGGGCGGCTGCGCGAGCTCGGCGAGGAGCTTCCGGCCGTCGGCGACGTCCGCGGCCGCGGCCTGATGATCGGCGTCGAACTGGTCGACGCCGACGCCGAACCCGACGCCTGCGGCGCCCGCCCGGCCGACCCCGCCCTCGCCGTCCGGGTCCGCGAGGCCTGCCTGGCCCGCGGCCTGATCGTCGAACTCGGCGGCCGGCACGACGCGGTGCTGCGCCTGCTGCCGCCGCTGACCATCAGCGACGAACAGGCGGAGGCCGTCCTGGAGCGGCTCGCCGAGGCGCTGCGCGCCGCCGCGGCCGGCCGGCCGTGACCCGCGAGGGTCCGCCCACCGGGCCCCGGCGCGGCCCCGGCCCCCGCCCGCTCGCCCTGTACACCGGGCCCACCGCCGGGCCCACCGCCGGGTCTTCCGGGCGGGCGCACGGCCTCGACGCGCTCGCCGGCGGGCCCGGCGGTCCCGAGGCGCTCGGCCCGCTCCTCGACACCGTGCTGGACGCGCTCGCCGCCGGCGCCGTCCGCCGCGCCGGACCGCTGCCCGCTGGCCCGCCCGCCCGGATCGCCGAGCTGGTCGCCGCCGAACTGCGCGCCGCGCACGGCCCCGAGGCCCTGCACCGGCTCACCGAGCTGCTCGCGTACGGCGCCGCCGACCCCGCCGACCCGGCCTGCGCCGCCCACCTGCACTGCCCCCCGCTGGCCGTCGCCGCCGCCGCCGACCTCGCCGTCAGCGCGCTCAACCCCTCCCAGGACTCCTGGGACCAGGCGCCCGCCGCCACCGCCCTGGAGACCGAACTGCTCGCCGAGCTCGCCGCCCTGGTCGGCTACGACCCGCGCCGCGCCGCCGGGGTGCTCACCTCCGGCGGCACCGAGTCCAACCTGATGGGCCTGATGCTGGCCCGCGACCAGAAGCTCGACGGCATCGTCGAGCTCGACGGCCTGCCGGCCGGCATCCGGCCCCGCATCCTCGCCTCCCGGGCCGCCCACTTCTCCGTCCAGCGCGCCGCCGCCCTGCTCGGCCTCGGCGAACGCGCCGTACTGACCGTCCCGGTCGACCGCCGGCTGCGGATGGACCCGGCCGCCCTCGCCCACACCCTGGCCGAGGCCACCTGGGCCGGCCAGACCCCGATCGCCGTCGTCGCCACCGCCGGCACCACCGACACCGGCGCCGTGGACCCGCTGCACGCCGCCGCCGACCTCGCCGCCCGCTACGGCGCCTGGCTGCACGTCGACGCCGCGTACGGCGGCGGGGCGCTGCTCTCCGACCGGCTCGCCCCGCTGCTCGACGGCATCGCCCGGGCCGACTCGGTCTCCCTGGACTGGCACAAGCTCGGCTGGCAGCCCGCCGCGGCCGGGGTCTTCCTGGCCCGCCGCGTCGAGACCTACGTCTCGCTCGCCCGCAGCGCCGAGTACCTCAACCCCGCCGACGACGAGGAGGCCGGCTACCCCAGCCTGCTCGGCCGCTCCCTGCGCACCACCCGCCGGGCGGACGCCTTCAAACTCGCCGTCACCCTGCGCACCCTCGGCCGGGACGGCCTCGGCCGGCTGGTCGACGCCTGCCACGAACTCGCCCGCGGCGCCGCCGAGGCCGTCCGCACCGACCCCGCGCTCGAACTGCACGACGAACCCGTCCTCACCACCGTGCTGTTCCGGTACCTGCCGCCCGGCGCGCCCGGACCCGCCGACATCGACCGGGTCAACGCCGAACTGCGCCGGCTGCTGCTGCGCACCGGCCGGGCCGTCGTCGGGCGCACCGAACTGCCCGGCGAGGGGCCCGGACGGGTCCGGCTCAAGCTGACGCTGCTCAACCCGCACACCACCGCCAACCGGGTGGCCGCGCTGCTGCGCGAGGTGGTCCGGGCCGGCCGGGAGAGCGCGGGGGCGTAGCGGCCGCTGGGCCCGGTGGTGCGTCGGGGCCCGGCGGCGCGTCGGGAGGCCCGTCGTAGCGCCGAATGTTTTTCACCCTCCTTTTCCCGTGGCCGGGTTGGAGGAAGGCACACTGGCGTCACACGGCGATCCCCGGATATCCGCTCCGAATGCGCAGAGCGTCCGTGGACATGCCTTTCCCGGGGAGTACAGGCCGATTTCGGCCGCGCGGTGATCGCATTCCGCCAGCCCCGGGCCGCACCCACGCCGAGATCGCCGTCACCGCGCTGGTCGAGCGGCTGCCCGGGCTGCGGCTGGCGCTCCCGGTGGAGCAGCTGGCCTGGCGGCCGGGGTTCATCAAGCGCCTGCCGGAGCGGCTGCCGGTGCTCTGGTAGCCGCCCCGGCACCCCGCCGCCACGCCGCCCCGGACGGGGCAGCGGGGACGGGGGTCAGCGCGCGTCCGGGCCGAGCAGGACGGCCCGGGCGCGCTCCCAGGTCTCCGGGTCGGCGGCCACCAGCAGGCCGTCCTCGCCGCCCGGAGCCTCCGGCCGGTACGGGGTGCCGTCCAGCCGGGCGGAGACGCCGCCGGCCTCGGTGACCAGCAGCGAACCGGGCGCGTGGTCCCAGGGCAGGGTGCGCCAGTAGAGGATCACGTCCGTCGCGCCGTCGGCGAGGTCCGGGTACTCGATCCCGGCGGCGCTGCGGCCGGGGGTGACCCGCCCGAAGGCGTCGGCTGCGGCGCGCTGCAGCCGGGCGTGCTCGTCGGCGTCCAGGAACCGGCTCTTCAGCGAGCAGCGCCAGGAGCCCGGCGCGGCCGGGGCGGGCGTACGGGTCAACCGGTGGCCGTCGCGCCAGGCCCCGGCGCCCAGTTCGGCGGTGTACGAGGTGCGGCCGACCGGCTGCCAGATCCAGGACGCCACGGTCTCACCGGCCCGGACCAGCGAGCACATCACGGCGAAGTCGGCCTTGCCGGCGATGAAGTTCGAGGTGCCGTCGACCGGGTCGACCAGCCACGCGGCGGGCTCGGCGTGCAGCGCGCGCGCCAGTGCGGGGTCGGCGGCCACGGCCTCCTCGCCGACCACCGGCACCGGCAGCAGCTCGCGCAGCCGCCGGGAGATGATCACCTCGGCCTCCCGGTCGGCGATCGTCACCACCTCGCCGGGGGCCTTCTCCATCACCTCGCCGGTGGCCAGCGACCGGAACCGGGGCAGGACCACCTCGTCCGCCGTCTCGGCGAGGATCTCCGCCACCCTGTCCATCAGCACGTGCCGCTCCCTTCGCTGGTACCACTTTCGCACGCCCGTGCGGACGGGACCCGCGCCGGGCGGGCTCCGGGGAGGGTGGAGGTGTGCACGTCAGGGGCGGTGGGGTGCGGTGGCGGGGGCCATGGGCGTGGCCGGAAGGGGCCGGGGCCGGTGGGGCGTGGCAGGCCCTGGGGCAGGCCCGGGCGGCCCGCGGCGAGGGTGCCGCGGGCCGGGGGCCGGTGGGGCGGGAACTGGGGCCCGGTACCGGGCCGGGGCGTCAGGAGGCCGCGGAGGGCTCCTGGGCGTCCAGGTAGGCGAAGCCCGGGCGGGGGTGCATCAGGAACTCGTGGTGCGAGATGTTCCACGCGTACGCGCCGGCCATCGCGAAGAGCACCCGGTCCGCCGTGCGCAGCCCGGCCGCGGCCGGGGCGTGGTGGGCGAGACCGTCCTTCGGGGTGCACAGCTGGCCCGCCAGGGTGGCGCGGCCGGTGGTGACCGCCGGGCGGGGCCACGGGTGCGGCCAGGCGTCCACCGGGAGGACCGAGAACGGCTGGGAGTGGCCCCGGGTGGCCGGGGTGCGCAGGTGGTGGGTGCCGCCGCGGACCACCGCGAAGTCCTCGCCGTGGCTGTGCTTGACGTCCAGCACCTCGGTCGCGTACCAGCCGCAGTGGGCGGTCAGCGCCCGTCCCGGCTCGATCCGCAGGGTCAGCCCCGGGTGGCGGTCGAGCAGCTTCGCCAGGCCCTCGCCGAAGGCCGTCCAGTCGAACCGGGCGGCGGGGTCGGTGTAGTCGACGGCCATGCCGCCGCCCACGTTGACCTCCTCCAGCGGGAAGCCGTGGCGCCCGGCGAGTTCGGCCGACCAGGTGACGATGCGCTCGGCGACCGCCAGCTGCTCCGGCGCCTCCAGGCCGCTGGCCAGGTGGGCGTGCACCCCGCGCAGCCGCAGCCGCCCGCCGAGCGGGCCGGACAGCAGCCGTACGCACTCCTCGGCCTGCTCCGGGTCGAGGCCGAACGGGGTGGGCCGGCCGCCCATCGCCAGGGCGACCGAGTCCAGCGCGTCGGAGCCGACCGGCAGGTTCACCCGCAGCAGCACGTCCACGGTGACGCCGTCGGCCTCGGGGGCCTCCAGCGCGGCCGCCAGCCGGCGCAGTTCCTGCTCGCTCTCCACGTGCCAGCGGTGCACCCCGGTGCGGACCGCGGCGGCGATCTCGGCGGGCGTCTTGCCGGGCCCGCCGAAGGCCAGCGGGGCGCCCGGCACGGCCGCCGCGACGTGCGCCAACTCGCCGCCGCTGGAAACCTCGTAGCCGTCCACCGAATCGCGCAGCGCGGTCAGCAGCGGGGCGTCCGGGTTGGCCTTGGCGGCGTAGTACAGCTCGACCCGCGCGGGCAGCGCGGCCCGGACGGCGGCGGCGTGGGCGCGCAGCACGGCCAGGTCGTAGACGTACGCGGGCAGTTGCTCGGGCGCGAGGGCGGCGACGTGCCGACGGACCGGCCCGGTGGCGTCCGCGGCGCTGGCCACGGCAGCGGTGGTCTCGGTGGCGGTGGCCTCGGCGGCGATGGGTTCGGCGGTCATCGGGAGCTCCAGGCGAGGGCGGGCGAGTCGGCCTGCTCGGGCAGGTGGGGGACCTGCGCGAGGGCGGCGTCGGCGAGCGGCGAGGGCAACCGGACGTAGCCGGCCTCGCGGTCCGCCTTGCGCTCCCAGCGGGTGAGCAGGTTGGCCTTGGCGGGCAGCGGGACGCCGGCCAGCAGCCCGCGCAGCCGGGGCGGGCAGCCGTGCTCGGCCGCGTAGTCCTCCAGGGTGTGCCGGACGGCGGCCCAGAGCTCGCCCTCGACGGCGGGGTGCAGGTCGGCGATCGAGGCGAGCACCTCGGCCACGTGGTTGACCAGCAGGCAGTACACCACCCGGTCCCAGCCGCGCTGCGGGTCGTACGCCATCGGGCCGGCCACCTCGGGCGGCAGCCGGTCCAGCAGCGCGGCGTTCTGCTCGGGGACGAGCTTGGTGCCCTCCAGGTCACGGAAGAGCACCTGGGCGGGCCGGCCGGAGCCGTCCACGCCGATCAGCACGTTCTGCAGGTGCGGCTCCAGCACCACGCCGTGGTCGAAGTAGGCGGCGAGCACCGGCGGCAGCAGCAGCCGCAGGTAGGCGGACCACCAGTCGAGGGCCTGCCCGGCGTCGCCGCCGGCCAGCAGCCGGGAGATGTGCGCGGAGCTGGTCGGGTACTCGTCGGCCACGGCGGCCGCCAGCAGCGGGGTGACGCCGGGGCGCAGCAGGCCGCCGAAGCCCTCGCGGACGATCAGCCCGAAGCCCTCGTAGAGCGAGGTGTCCGGGCGGCCGTCGGCGCCGGGCAGCGCGAGGGTGCGGAAGGCGGGCTCGCGCAGCATCACGGCGTCCGGGAACCGCTCGGCGAGGTCCGCCAGCGCGGGGCCGAGCAGCCGGGTGAGCGCCACGGCGCCGGTGAGCTCGTACGCGGCGTTCTTGCGCAGGCAGTTGGTGATCCGCACGTTCAGGCTGAACTTGAGGAACGCGTCCGCGCCGTACAGGGTGCGCACCGAGGCGGTGGCGGTGAACGGCTCGCCGCCGGGGCCGAGGTCCAGGACGTCGCCGCTGGCCAGCGCGCCGCGCAGCAGCGGGTGGTCGGCGAGCAGCTCGTACTGCCAGGGGTGGGCGGGCAGCAGCCGGTACCCGGCGGGCACCTCGCGCAGGCCGTCCAGGGTGGCGGTGACCTGCTCGTCCAGGCTCTGCCCGGCGATCAGCTCCTCGCGCACCGCGAGGTGGCGCAGCCGGAACTCGGCGCGGTGCTCGGGCGCGTAGCGGCGCCAGTCGCCGCGCGCGGCGGTCCGGGACTTGGGCGCGGGGTGGAAGCGGTGGCCGAACAGCAGGGCCTGCTCGGACTCCAGGTAGCGGTCGGTGCCGGGCACCGGGCGGTCGATCAGCCCGGCGGCGACGCCGTGGTGGCTGGAGGCGACCTGGTCGAGGAACTCCTCGTTGCCGCCGCCGGTGCGCAGGGTCAGCTCCTCCTGGATCCGGCCGGCCAGCTCGCGCCAGCTCAACTCGACCCAGCCGTCGGCTCGTTCCTCCTGGACCGGGCCGGTGAAGCGGTGCGCCCCGAACAGCGAGGTGCGGCGCAGCGCGACCCTCAGCAGGACGCCCCGGCGGGGCAGCCGGATCAGCAGCCGGCCGTCGTCGACGGCGGTCTGGTGCTCGGGTGCGGAGACCTCGCGAAGCAGGCAGTTCAGCAGGGTGTGGACCACCGCCTCATCGGGGCCGGGCAGTTCACGGGTGTGCGGTTCGTGGGTCATCAGGACTCCAACGCTTGCGGACGGCGAAAGTGACGGCGGTGGCCGCGACGGCGGCCAGCAGTGCGGCGGCGGTGCCGACCAGCACGGGGGCGGCGGCGCCGAGTACGCCGTTGACCAGCGCCGCGACGGCGCCGGCGGCGACGGCGCCGCCCTTGGAGACGAATTCGAGGGTGCCGAACATCCGGCCCGGCGCGCGGCCCCGGGCGGCCTCGGCGGCCAGCACCGAGAGGCAGACCAGGCCGAGCGTCAGCCCGGCCCCGAGCAGCAGCCGGACCAGCACGAAGACCGGCAGCGAGTACGCGACGGCGTGCCCGGCCAGGCCCAGCGCGACGAAGCCGAAGCTCAGCGCGATCCCGGTGTGCGGACGGTTGAGGAAGGCCGAGTGCGTGCGGGCCGCGAACGCCAGGTAGCACAGGTGCGGCAGGGCGAACAGCAGGCCGGTGGTGGTGCCGGAGACTCCCGGCAGACGCTCCTCGGCCAGGGATATCAGGTAGGGGAACGAGATGATGGTGGCGAAGACGAAGGTGAACTCGAAGGCGTAGAGCAGCCGCAGCGGCCCGCGCGCGGGCTCGGCCGGGGCGGCGCAGGCCGCGTCCTCGCCGTCCGCCCCGGTCTGCCCGGCGGCCGTGTCCGGCGCCGGACACGGCTCCGGCAGCAGCGAGAGGAGCGCGGCCGCGGCCAGCGGCAGGACCGACATCAGCAGGTACTGCCGGTGCGGGTCGATCCACGGGGACAGCGCGCCGACCAGGATCGGCGCCGCGACCAGGGAGGCGCGGGCGCTGCCCTGCATCAGGGTGAGCGCCTTGGACAGTTGCGAGCCGTCCAGCGCCGCGGCCAGGTAGCCGTTGGTCGCGGCGAAGGTGCCGCCCAGGAAACCCTGGAGGACCAGCGCCGCGGTGAACATCGGCAGGCTGTCCGCCGCGCCGGCCACCAGGAACGAGACGGTGAGCCCGAGTTGGGCGCGCAGCAGCATGCGCTTGCGGCCGAAGCGGTCGGCGAGCCGGCCCCAGAACGGCGCGCCCAGCGCGCTGAACACGGTCGGCACGATGTACAGCACCCCGGCCCAGCGGCCCTGCGCGTCGCCCAGCGACGGCAGGATCGTGGTCAGGAACGGCGGCAGGCCGAGCGCGGCGAAGGAGGCCACGAAGTAGCAGGCGGCCACCGCGTGGACCTGTCTGCGGTCGAGCCCGCCGGGCTTCGTGGTGCTCCCCGCGTGCGGGAGGGTCTCCACGCTCATGGCGCGACGCCTTCCGGACGGAGGTAGTTGGGGCCGTCGGTGTAGTGCTTGTTGATGTCGGCGGCGCCGGAGCGCTGCTTGCTCAGCAGGGTGCCGGCGCTGACCATCGCCTTGACCGGCAGCCGCTCGGCGTCCAGCAGGTCGTCGCGCAGTGCCGCGCCGGCCGGGCCGATCCGGTCCACGCCCTCGGTCAGCCGCTCGCGCAACAGGCCGAGCAGGTCGGCGAGTCGGGCTCGGCCGTGGTCGGCGAGGCCGAACGCCAGCGAGGCGGTGCACAGGTGGCCGGTGATCGTGGTGAACAGGTCGGTGAGCGGCCGGTCGTCCTCGCCGAATATCCGCGCGTCGTCGAACTCCGCTCGGACGTCGGCGAGTTCACCGAGCGTGGCGGCCAGTCGGACGGTGTTCAGCCGGGGGCCGTCGTCGTCCTTGTACAGCAGCCGCAGGCCGTTCCCGTCCAGGGCCAGCGAGGTGTTCTGCTGGTGCGACTCCAGCGCGACGCCGTAGCCGAACAGGGTGGTCTGCCAGTCGATCAGCAGCTCCAGCAGCGCGTCGTAGAAGGCGGTCGCCGAGCCGTCGAAGAAGCGGTCGGCGAGGTGGTCGACCACCAGGCGCCCGCCGGGGGCGGGGGCCAGCAGGGCGGCGAGCGGCACGGTGAGGGCCCGGTCGAGGCCGGCCGGGTAGCGGCGCAGCAGGACGGCCAGCAGCTCGTGGCCGGCGTGCGCGTAGGACTGCTCGTCGGCGTGCAGGATCCGGTCGGCGAAGCGCGGCTCGCGGTCCAGCACGGCCTCGATCAGGCGCTGGCCGGCGGCGCCGTCCGCCAGGGTGCCGGGCTTGATGGTGCGCCGGTTCTTCCGCCCCAGGGTGGCGGTGGCCAGCGGGAGCTTGAGGTGGCAGGAGGGGTCCTCGGCGACCGCGACGGTCCGCATCGACAGGGTCGGCACCACGGTCAGGTACGGCCGGTCGGCGAGCACCGCGCGGCCGGCCAGCCCGGTGGCCCGCAGCGCCTCGTCCAGCGGCGCGCCGACCGAGAGCGGGTGCACCGGCAGGGTCAGCCAGTCGCCCTCCAGGTCGAGGCCGAGCCAGGCCGGGGTGGGCCACCAGCTGGGCAGCGGGCGCTCGCCGCGCACGGTGAGCGCGCCGGCCGGCACGGCCAGCCAGCGCAGCTCGAAAGCCGGGTGGAACTCCGGTGCGTAGGAGCGCAGTTGGGCCTCGGACAGGCCGGATCGGCCGCGCGCGGTGGGGTACACCGGGTGGTCCAGGTAGGCGGCCAGGGTGTCGTGGCCGAGGGAGGCGGCCGGCCCGGTCCAGTCGGCCGGGTCGGGCCCGTAGAGGTCGGCGAGCCGGGTGTGCACCTCGTGCTGGGAACGCTCGTGCAGCTCCATGGTGGCGAGGGTCTGCCGGCACTCCTCGGCGAAGGCGGCCCAGCCGTCCCGGTCCTCGGGGTCGGCGAGCGTGCCGAGTCCGGTCACCATCCGGTCGAGGTCGGTGAGCGTTTCGCCGTCCAGCTCCAGCAGCGGCAGGCGGGCCGCGTACTCGCTCTGGAAGCCCTCGGGGCCCACCGGCAGCGCCAGGGCGCTGCCGGTGTGCTCCAGGGCCAGCCAGCGGCCGTCCGGGCGCTCCTGGAGGGTGGAGCGGGTGCGCAGCCCGAGGACGTCCTCGCGCAGCAGCGCCGAGAGCACCCGCAGGGTCAGCTGCCCTGCGGCGTCGGGGGCCTTCGGGGTCTTCGGGGTGTTCGGGGTGGCCGACGCGGGCGGGGGCGCGGGAGCCGGGACGGTGACGGCCCGGGCGGGGGCGGTGCTCACGGGGTGATCTCCCAGCGGTTCTCCGCGATGAAGCGGGCGACGGAGGCGTCCACGGCGGCCTGGTCGGTGCCGACGGCCCAGATCACCCCCAGGTAGTCCCGGTTGGTGCGGTAGTGCTCGTGGCGCTCGCCGACCTCGCGCACCGGGCGGTAGGCCAGCCGCACCCCGTCGCGCTCCTCGTCGTACGGGCCGGGGGCCGCGGTGAGGGTGCCGGCCCGGTCGGCGAGGACCGGCTCGTTGCGGGCGCGCCCGTCGGTGCGGGCGCCGAGGTCCTCGGGCAGCGGCACGCCGAGGTGCGCGTTCAGGATGTGCTCGAAGAGCGGGATGCCGAGGAGCTCGGCGAGCATCAGGTCGCACTGGTCGCCGATGGCGCGGTAGTTGACCTCGATGAGGCGGGCGCGGCCGTCCGCCTGGAGCACGAACTCCGTGTGGCAGGCGCCGAGTCCGACGCCGAGGGCGTCGAGCTGGGCGAGGACCTGGTCGGTCACCTCGCGCGGGTGCGCGGGGGTGAACTCCAGCATCTCCTCGATGAAGTCCGGCGGCGGGGAGACCCGGGTCCGGAAGCCGCCGATCACGTGGCGGCGCTCACCGTCGCCGAGCGTCTCCAGGGTGCACAGCGGGCCGTCCAGGAACTCCTCGACCACCAGCGCGGCGCCGGGGCGGCGGTGCTGGATCTCCTTGCAGCGCAGCTCCAGTTCGGCCTGGTCGGCGGCCATGGTGACGTCCTCGCTGGCGACGCCCTCGCGGGGCTTCACCACGACCGGGAACGGCAGCTCCGCGGCGCGCAGCACGGCCGGGTCCTGACCGGGGTCGAGCTCGGCGGAGCGCACCGCGTCCAGCCCCGCGGCGGCCAGGTGACGGCGCAGCTCGCCCTTGTTCTTGGCCCGCAGGGCGGCCTTCCAGTCCTTGGCGGGCAGTCCGAAGTAGTCGGCGGCCAGGGCGGTCTGGGTCTGCAGGTGGTCACTGTTGGAGAACACCGCGTCCGGCGCGTGGTGCCGGGAGATCAGGCCGACGACCTCGCGGAAGTCCCGTACGTCGCACTCCAGCACCTCCAGGGTGCCGGGACCGTAGGGGAGTTCGGCGTACGCGGCGTGGTGGGCGCCGGCGTGGTCGGTGAGCAGGGTGACGTCGAGTCCGAGCCGGGCGGCGGCCGGGAGGAACCCCTGGGTGACGGAGTCGGTGGGGTTGAGCGCGAGCAGATAGAGCCGCATGGCGGGACGGGTCCTCTCCGGAGGTCGGGGGCTGGGAGGGGATCGGGGCCGGAACGGCCTACGTGATCGGGGGTCCGGCCCTTCGGGGCGGGCCGGACGGGACACCCGTTCCCCCGATTCGCCGCGGACCGCACGGCTGCGCCGGATGTACGAGGCCGCGCTGGCCGCGACCGAGGCGG
>NZ_JBSGFD010000056.1:0-46731 GCF_053603215.1 Kitasatospora sp. NPDC004240
GCCCGCCGGTGACCCACCGGCGGGCCGCTGCGTACGGGTCCTGCTGTTCCAGCGGGTGTTACTTGAGGCCGCTGTTGATGGCGCTCACGAGCTCGCCGTTGGCGGTGTCGCCGCTGAACTCCCAGAAGAAGGCGCCGCGGAGCTTCTGGTCCTTGGTCCAGGCCATCTTGGAGGCGATGGTGGCCGGGGTGTCGTAGCTCCACCAGTTGGTACCGCAGTGGGCGTAGGCGGTGCCGGCGACGGTGCCGGTGACCGGGCAGCTGTTCTTGAGGATCTTGTAGTCCTCGATGCCGGTCTCGTAGGTGCCGGGGGCCGCGCCGGTGGCGGTGCCGCCCGGGGCGGACTGGGTGACGCCGGTCCAGCCGCGGCCGTAGAAGCCGATGCCCAGCAGGAGCTTGTTCGCCGGCACGCCGGCGGCCCGGTACTTGGCGATGGCGTCGGCGGAGTTGAAGCCCGCCTTCGGGATGCCGTTGTAGGTGGTGAGCGGGGAGTGCGGGGCGGTCGGGCCCTTGGCGGCCCAGGCGCCGAAGAAGTCATAGGTCATGACGTTCAGCCAGTCCGTGTACTGGGCGCCGCCCGCGTAGTCGGCCTTGTCGATGTTGCCGCCCTGCGAGGCGTCGGCGGTGACGGCCGCGGTGACCAGGTCCTTGCCGAACTCGGCGCGCATGGCCTGCATCATCTTCTTGAAGGAGTCGGGGCCGCTGGTGTCGCAGCTCAGACCGCAGGCGTTGGGGTACTCCCAGTCCAGGTCGATGCCGTCGAAGACGTCGGCCCAGCGCGGGTCCTCGACGAGGTCGTGGCAGGACTTGGCGAAGGCGGCCGGGTTCTGGATCGCCTGGCCGAAGCCGCCGGACCAGGTCCACCCGCCGAAGGACCAGATCACCTTGATGTGCGGGTAGAGGCGCTTGAGCTCGCGCAGCTGGTTGAAGCTGCCGCGCAGCGGCTGGTCCCAGGTGTCGGCGACGCCGTCGACGGAGAGGTCGGCGGTGTAGGCGCGCTCGTAGTCGGCGTAGGCGTCACCGATGGTGCACTTGCCGTTCTGGACGTTGCCGAAGGCGTAGTTGATGTGGGTGATCTTGGCCGCGGAGCCGGAGGTCACCAGGTTCTTCACGTGGTAGTTGCGGCCGTAGACGCCCCAGTTGGCGAAGTAGCCGAGCTTGACCTGATCGCCGACGATCACGTCGCCGCCGGCGGTGCGCAGCGTCGCGGGGGCGCTGGCCGGGCCGGTCACGTCGGCGGTGTCACGGGCCACCACGGTGTAGGTGTAGTTGGTGCCGGCGGTCAGGTTGCCGTCGGCGTAGCTGAGGCCGTTGACGGTGGCGATCTTCACGCCGTCGCGCAGCACGTCGTAGTTCTTGACGCCCACGTCGTCGGTGGCCGGGGTCCACGACACGGTCAGCCCGGTCTCGGTGATACCGGATCCGGTGGGGGTGCCGGGCGCGGTGGGCGCCTTGTTGCCGGGCAGGTCGGTGCCGTCGCAGGAGCCGCCGTTGAGCTTGCAGCCGGTCGGCGCGCCGGAGCCGACGCCGTTGAAGCCGAAGGTGACGGTGGCGCCGGGGGCCAGGGTGCCGTTCCAGCCCTTGTCCTTGGCGGTCCAGTGGGTGCCGGAGCTGGTGACGGTGGCGTCCCAGGCGGAGCCGACGCTGGTGCCGGTGGGGAAGTCCCACTCGATGGTCCAGCCGGTCAGCGTGGTGGTGCCGGTGTTCTTCACCGTCCACTTGCCGTCGAAGCCGGAGCCCCAGTCGGAGCCCTTCGCGAAGGTGGCGGTGGCCGAGGTGGCGGCCTGGGCGGGGGTGGACAGGCCGACGACGGCGGCCAGTGGCAGCGTCAGGGCGGCCAGTGCCGCTGCTGCGGCCCTGAACCTGCTTCGGGGCATGGTGGTTCGAGTGCTCAAGACGGCTCCTCGACGTGGGGGCGGACGGAGGTGGGGGGTCCGTGTGGCACGCCGGGGCGATGCGTCCCGGGTGCTTCGGCGAGACTAGAAAGGTCCAGACCAACTCGTCAATAGGTCCAGACCACTTGCCCTTTACCCGGACTTTGCCGGCAACTCCCCCGACAGGGACGGTCACTGACTCCGCGCCCGGGCGCATCGGCGCAGGTGGGCGGGCCGACGGGTCGGCCCGGCCGCGCGGGCGACCGGCTCCCGAGTGAACGTCAACTGCCCGTTTTCGGACAGACAGTTGACCGATTGGCCGTCGCACCGTCCCACCCCTCGGACGACCGCCCCTCCCCCGCCGCCGGAGGCCGGGGGGCGTCGGCCGGGCGGACCCCCGGCCTTCCGCCGACCTTCCGCCGGCCGCTCCGCCCGGCGCGGCACGGGAGTTCGGCCGCCCGCGCACCGGATCGACGCCGCGAGGTTTCCGGCGGTAACCGAACACCCGGACGAGAAAAGAGGGTTGACGCAATGGGCATGCCATTTCAAGAACGGTGATGTCGATTACATAAATGGAAGGAAAAGCGGACCGTCCCATTACGAGCTACCCCTACGATGGTCATCACGGCGTCGCCGATCGATCATCAACTTCTCTGCTGATCTTGATACTTCGGCGCGCCCATGGTCCGTATGGGGTGGACGTAGGGGGCTGGGGCACATGGTCCTGCCGAATGGTGCGAGCGCGAACCGTCCGGGTGGGGAGAAATCGCGGGCGAGGCCGGCACCGAGGGCATCGGATCCGGCCGGTCTGGCGAGGGAACTGGAACTACTGGCCGACGAGCCGCGCGTGGAGTCCTTCAGCACGGTCCTGCGGGACCTCGCCGCGGCCGTCAGGACCCGGGACGGCCTCGCACCGTGGGCCGGCGGCAGCCTGGTCGCCGCGTACGGGACCGCGGCCGCGCTGGGGCCGAGCGGCGGACGGCGCGGCAAGGTGGCCATCGGGCTGCAGACCGCGTCCGCCGTGATGGTGCTCCTCCCGCTGCTGCTGACCTGGGGCGGGCTGGGCCTCGCGGTGGCCGCCTACGGGGACTACCTGGACGACCGGACCGCGGGCCGCGCCGGCGGCCCGGACAGCGCCTCCTTCCTGGAACTCTGGCAGCAGGGCTTCGGCGGGCACCTCGCCGGACCGGTCCGGTTCGACTGGCTGGTCGGCTACACGGTGCTGCTGCTGATCGGCCTGATCACCGCGGGGATCGCCCGGCAGGTGATGACCCGCAAGGACGAGGAGAGCGGCCGGGAGCTGGTACGTCGGCTGGCCTTCGCACTGGCGCAGACCGAGGCGATGGCGGCCGCCGCCGCGCACACCGAACCCCGCCGCTTCGCCACCGAGCTGCAGTCGGCGGCCGAGGGGCTGCGTGAGCTGATCTCCCTGTCCGCGGGCGCCGGGGACCAGTCCCGCAAGATCCTCCAGCAGGCCACCGAGGCCGCCCGCACCGCCGTCACGGCCGTACGGTCCATGGAGGACGCCACGGCCGCGCTGCGACAGGGCACCGAACGGGTCTCCGAGGCCACGGACCGGGCCGCGGCCGCCTCGGCCGACCTGACCCGCGGCAGCGAGCTGTTCGGCGACAAGGTCGCCGACGCGGTGGCCGAACTGGCCGCGGGGATGGAGCGCAGCGCCGCGGGCACCGCCGACCGGATCGCGGCGGCCACCGAGTCCGCCGCCGGACGCTTCGACCAGGTGCTCGCCGGTGCCGTCGACGCCCAGGCACGGCAGGCCGTGCTGCACGCCGAGACGCTGGAGCAGCGCAGCCGGGCGGCCGAGCAGCTGCTCAGCACCGCGACCGACACCCTGACCGCCGGCGCCCGGGACCTCGTCGGCGTCGTGTCCGGCCTGGACGGCGCGGTCGCCGGACTGCCCGACGCCCTCGGCCTGGCCGCCGAGGAGGGCGCCGAACGGATCGGCACCGCGTACGAGCTGGCCGTCGCCGCGCTCGCCGCCTCGCTGCGCGACGAGGTGGAGGAGGCCGCGGCGGTGATCGGCGACCGGGTCGCCGCCCTCGGCGAACTGATCCGGGAGGACGGCGAGCGGCGCGCCGCGGGCCGGCGGGACACCGCCACCGCGCAGGCCGAGCTGCTCGCGGCGGTGGAGACCGCCCGCGCGGTGGTCGACGGGCTGGCCGGCCGGGTGGGCGCGCTCGCCGACCAGGGCGAGTCCCTGGGCGGACGGCTGGTGCGGCTGGGTGACGTGCTGGGCCGGCAGGAGGCGGAGCTGCGTACCGGCCGGAACGAACTGGCCCTGCACCGGGACGAGCTGGTGAAGTCGGCGGACGGCCTCCAGAAGGCACTCACCCGGACCGGGGCCCGGCTGGAGCGGCTCGGGGAGACCTGGCGGGAGTACGCGGACCGTCCCCCGGCGGCCGGATCCGCGACGACGGGCGGGCCGAGGACGCAGCCGGGCGGGCCGACGGCCCCGGGTACGGCCGGGCCGGCGACGCCGTCCACGGTGGTTCCGGACCCGCGGGCGGCCGCCTTCGGGATGCCCGCCGCCGGCCGGCCCACCGAGGCCCCCCGGCCGCCCCGCCCGGCGGACGGTGACCCGTCGCCCCGGGCCACCGCGCCACCCCGGCACCCCGCGCCCCCGCGCACGGAGTCCTGGACCGCCGGGCCCCTGGGCACGGAACCCCGCGGCACGGAACCCGGGCACACGGCACCCCGGACCGCCCCGCCCCAGGACGCGGTGCCCCGGGCCCGCACGCCCGAGCCCCGCACCCCCGGGCCCCGGGACGCGGTCCCCCGGGACGCCGCCCCCCGCGACGCCACCGGACCGGCACCGGACGGCGAGGACGCCGGATGACCGGGCGCGGCGGCACCTGGCTGCTGTACGGCGCCGGCTGGCTCTTCGCCGACCTGATGGTGGTGATGGTGCTCGTGGTCCTGGGCGGCCAGAGCACCCCGCTCCCGGTCGTGGAGGTCTCCCCGACCGCCCCGGTCTCCCCTTCGACCCCGTCGTCGCCGTCCTCGAAACCCGCCGCACCGGCACCGAAACCCAGCACCCCGGCTCCCCCGCCCGGGCTGGACCCGGACAGCAGGTCGGTGGTGGTCGAGGTGGACGTCGACGGGCTGCTCGCCGGCGACCCCGCCGCCCGGGCCGCCTTCGCGGACCGGTTGAAGGGCGAGATCGGGCCCTACACCGGGCGCAGCGCCGCGATGGTGTTCGTCTGGGGCACCGCCACCGGCTGCCCGCGCTGCGCGGGTGCCGACCTGGGCCGCAGCCAGGCACTGGCGGACGCGGCCGCGCCGCTGGTGCACGCGGTGGCGCCCGGGTTCTTCCCGGCGGACGACCGCCGGCTGATCCGCCCGTACCTGGACGGCCAGGGCCGCGCCGGGACGGTCCGACTGGAGCTCTTCTTCATCCGCACCTGAACGCACCCGTGCCCGGCGTACCCGTGCCCGACGCACCCGCCCCCCGGATCCCTTCCCCTCGGCGCCCGACATCCGTCCACCACGGCTTCGTCCGCCCTCGCGGGCTGCCCGGAGCCCCTCGCATCCCAAGGAGTTGACCGTTGTCGCGTTCGATGGACTTCCCGGCGCTGAGCGACCTCGCCCAGGCCGTCGAGGCACTGCTGACCGGGTTCGATCCGCCGGAGGGCCCCGAGGAGGCCGCCCTGCGGGAGCAGGTGCTCGACCTCGCGGGCGAGTTGCGGGCCCGGGCCGAGGCGCCGGTGTCGATCGCCGTGGTCGGCGAGTACAGCGTCGGCAAGTCGCTGCTGGTGGGCACCCTGCTGGGCCGTCCCGACCTGCTCGCGGTGGAGGAGCGGCCCGCCACCGGCAACATCACGGTGCTGCGGCTGGTCCGGGGCGAGCCGGGCAGCCGTACCGAGGTCGCCCCGCGCACCCTGATCCGCTACATGAGCACCGCCCAACTCGGCTCCTGCGTCGGGGACATCCTGGGCGAGCTGGTGGAGGGCATCGAGGCCCGGCACCCCGAGCTGCGCGCCCGGGAGCTGATCGGCGGGCACAACCCGGTGCTGGACGAGCGCGGCTGGGGCGCGTTCAACAGCTGGTACCCGTGCCTGTGGGGCCGTCCGGGGCAGGGGGTGGCCGCGGTCGACAAGCTGACCATCGCCGCCACCCACCGGGACGCCGTGGTCGAGCTGTGCCGCATCCGTGACGCCCTGCGCGGCCAGCGCGACCTGGTGGACTGCGGCGCGCTGGACATCGACTCCGCCGCGGTGCGGGCCGCCCTGCTGCTGCCGCCCGTCCAGGCCACCCCGGACGAGGCGCCGCGGGTGGAGTCGGTGCACTTCACCCGGGCCAAGGTGGCCGAGGACGGCCAGGCGCTGCGGGCGAGCTTCCCGCTGATCGAGCGGGTCGAGCAGACCGTCCTCGTCTCGCCGGAGGAGTGGGAGATCGGCGGGCTGATGCACGAGCACGAGGTGCAGGTCCTGGACTTCCCGGGGATCGGCGCGGTCGGCTCGTACGGGCGCGACCGCAACCTGAGCCGCCGGGTGCTGGCCGAGATGCACACCATCCTGGTCGTGCTGCACGCCCAACGGCCGTACTCCCGGGAGGCGTTGTCGTTCTGGGACATGCTCACCGACGACGACCGCACGCCCGCCGCGCTGGCCGACGCGGCGCTGGTGGCGGCCAACCTGTTCGACCGGGTCGGCGCGCCCCCGTCCGGGGAGGGCGACCCGCCGCTGACCGACGCCCTCAACGGCATCCGGATCCAGGGCGGCAAGTACGTCGGCCGGCGCGCGGACCGCATCGTCGCGGTCTCCGCGGTGGCCGCCATCGAGGCGTACGGGCTGACCTACGAGGGCGCCTCGTCCGAGACCAGGGCCGCCCTGGACCGGGTACTGACCGCGTTGCGCGCCGAACCGCTGCCGCACTGGCGGGAGACGGTGGACCGGCTGACGGCCCACCACCCCGGCGACGACTGGGCGGCCCGGCTGCGCGACTACGACCAGGACGGCGGGCTCAAGGCGCTGCGCGACCTGCTGGAGGCGCACGTGCGCGAGCACGGCGTCGGCCAGAAGGCCGAACGGGCCCAGCAGTCGAAGGACAAGCTGGAGACCGCCCTGCGCGACCTGCGGCGCCGGTTCTGCCTCGACCTGGTGGCGCCCAGCGAGGAGTACGTCAGCGCCGCCACGCGCTTCGAGGAGATCCGCGCGGTGTTCCACCGGGCGACCCGCCAGCTGCGGCAGCTGCGCGACCCGCAGGAGGAGACCCCCGAGGGCCCGCTGCCGCCGTCCTTCGCCGAGGTCAGCCGTCAGGTGCGCAACGAGGTCTACGGCTGGGAGCAGTGGAACCACCTGATGGAACGGGCCGGCGACGACCCCGAGTTGCTGGTGACCCGCAGTGAGCCGCCCCGACGCCGCCGGATCGGGCCCGAGGCCCGGCGCGACCGGCGCCAGGACGACTCGATCTCACCGGACGTCACCATCGTCTACCAGGACACCTTCCGGGCCACCATCGACGACGCGGTGGCGCGCAACCTGGCCGCCGTCCAGGAGTGGATGGACGCCTGGTGCGCGTACTGGCAGAGCGACTGCGCGCCGCTGCTGCGCTGGCTGCGCGACGAGGACGACGAGTCCGCCCGGCTGCTGACCGAGGTCTACCAGCGCCGTCGGCGCGATGCCGGCCTGCTGGAGGACGTGGACTTCGCCCTGGACGTGGCCGAGGTCATCGAGCAGCTGAAGGAGGCGCTGGCCGAGGACGCGATGCCCCAGGCCACCGACTGGTCGGCGGCCTTCCCCGCCCAGTCCCGGCACGCCCTGGCCTGGCACCACGGCATGAAGGTGCCCTCCGAGGCGGACGACCGGCGCCGGCGCCACCCGCTGGCCGTGGCGCAGCTGCGGGCCGCGATGGCCGATGCCGCCGCCGCCCGGGTCGGCGACGAGCTCGACCGGCTGCTGGACTACGCGCTCGCCGAGCTGACCCGGGTGTTCGCCGACGCGTCCCGCTCCCTGCTCAGCCCGGCGGACTTCCGGGCACCGCTCGGGGCACCGGACGGCGGCGAGGAGCGTCCGCTGCCCCCGGCGGTCCGCGACATCGACGACATCCTCCGCGACTGGAACGAGGACAACGAGTGAGCACCGGACTGACCATCTCCTTCGCCACCCCGGAGCAGGGCGCGGTGCGCGGTGACGCCGTCGTCGCCGACGGCGCCCGCCAGTTCTCGCTGCTCGCGACCGAGGGCGGGTACCCGCTGCCCGACGTGGTCCTCGAACCGGAGGGGTACCAGGGCAATCTGACCGCCCATCTGCCGGCCTGGCTGGAGGTGGCCGACGAGGACGGGGCGCCGTGCCCCGCGGCGCTGGCCGCAGCGCTGCGCGCGGTCTGGGCCCCGGAGGGGCCCTCGCGGCTCACCGTGACCGGCCGCCGGGTGCTGGTCTCCGGGACGAGCCTGCCGACGGAGGTCGTCCACCCGGGGCCGTGGGACCCGGCCGACCCGCCCGCCGAGCCACTGGTCGTCATCGTCTCCTGGAAGATCGGCTACTCGGGGGCGCTCTCCCCCGGGGCCGCCCACGAGGCCGTGCAACTCACCTTCCTGCCACCCGGGGTGGGCCGCGCGGCGTCGCCCGACGTGGAACCGCTCCCGCTGGTGCTGCGCGACTCCCGCTCCCGGGGCCGCCGGGCCCGCGGCGAGCAGGGCCGGGTGGTCGCGGTGGACTTCGGCACCACCGCCTCCACGGCGACGGTGGTGGACACCTCGGTGATCTCCGACCGTCCGGTGGACGCGACCCAGCAGCGCACCCTGGGCCGGGAGCTTGCCGCGCTCACCGCCCCGCCGTCCGACGCCCCCGAGTCCTGGCGCCGGGCCCTGGAGGGGCTCCGTGCCGAACACCTGGAGCTGGACCGGCAGCAGCACCGTACGCTCACCGGCGCCGAGGCCCTCGGCCGGCTCGACGACCCGGACGTCGCCACCGCCGTCCTGCTACGGGTGGAGGCGATCCGGGCCGGCGCCGTGGCCGACGAACAGCTCCAGACCTGGCTGGCGGACCGGCTGCACCGGCTGGTCACCGCCACCGTCGCGACGCCGCCGCTGGACATCCACTCGCTGCGCCCGGTGCCGTACCCCGACGGCCACGGCGGGGAGACCTTCGCCCCCGCGACGGCGATCCGCCGCGCCGCCGAGCCCTTCGACCGGCCGGGTGTCTCCTGGTACGACGACGCCGGCTGGGAGATGTGCGCGGAGGACGCCGGCGGGACGACCGGTCTCAAGCGGGTCTTCTTCGAGCAGCGTGCCCAAGGGGCCCGCGACGGCCTGCCGGCGCCGCTGCACCTCATCCAGCACCTGCTGCGGCTGCTGATCGAGGGCGCCGAGCGCCATGTGGACGACGGCGAGGAGAGCGAGCCGCCGCGGATGGGCACCGCCCTGCTCACCTACCCCACCTCGGCGCTGCCGCCGGAGCGCGAGAAGCTCCGCCGGCTGGTCCAGGAGGGCCTGTCGATCGACACCGTCGACCTGCCCGTCGACGAGGGCCTGGCGGCCGGCCTGTACTTCCTGATGCGCGATCTGACCGCCAACCTGGAGCAGGGCCTGGAGTCGCTGCGGGCGTCCGCGCGGCCCGTGCCCGGCCGCACCGACCAGTGGCAGCGGATCGTGCTCGTGGTCGACATCGGCGGCGGCACCAGCGACATCGCCCTGCTGGAGATGACGCTCACCGACGACACCCGGCTGGCCGACCCGGCCATGGCCTTCGTCGCGGGCCGCCACTACAAGCTGAGCCCGCGGATCCTGGGCACCATCGGCCACGGGCAGCTCGGCGGCGACCTGCTCACCCTGCACGTGCTGTACTGGATCAAGGCCCGGCTGGTGGACGACCTCGGGCCCGGCCGCACGACGGACGGGCACGGCAAACCGCTGTCCGCCCAGGTCGCCGAGCAGGCGCGGCTGTACCCCAAGGAACTCGTCTCCCCGCAGGTCCGGGCCGAGCTCCAGCGCGTCCTGCCCACCGACTGGGACGGGATGGACGCCCCGGAGCAGGCCGACGAGGTCGCCTTCCGCCGGGACCGGTTCAACCGGCTGTGGCGGATCGCCGAGCAGGCCAAGCGGGTCCTGGGCCAGGAGGACCGGCCGTACCCGATCGACCCCGCCGACATCATCGAGCTCACCGAGGGCGGCGGCGTGCACCTGGCGCAGACGTCCACGCCGGTGGAGCTGCCGGTCGCCGAGTTCCGCATGCTGGTGCAGCCGGTGCTGGAGCAGGCCGCGACGATGGCGGCCTCGCTGGTGGCGGACGCCTTCGCCCGGATGGTCCCGGGGGACGGCCGGGCCGAACCGGTCCTCGACCAGGTCGTGCTCTCCGGCCGCACCAGCGCCATGAAGGGCGTGCGCCGGGCCCTGGAGAGCAAGCTCGCCGCCCGGCTGCTCACCACCCAGGGCGACGGCACCCGCCGCACCGCCGTCTGGAACCCCAGCCGGATCCACACCGAGACCGGCTACCTCGCCAAGCAGGCCACCTCCATCGGGGCCGCGTGGCTGCACAACATGCGCGGCTTCCAGGGCCACGCCGCCGGCATCCACGGGGACGGCACCGCCAGCAGCGAGGCCCAGGCCTCCGAGCTCGCCGTGGAGACCAAGGGCCTCTTCGCCTGCCTGCCCTGCGACTTCGACCTGCTCGGCCAGAACCGCCAGGTCTTCAGCCTGTTCCGCTCGGGCACCCCGTACGAGGAACTCACCCCCGACGGACGGCTCGGGCTGCGCTCGAACTGGCGGCGGGTGGTGCGCCGGATCATCGTCCAGCGCCCCCGCGCCGGCAGCGACGCCATCCAGTGGGGCCACCTCGACATCGAGCGCATCCCCGAGTACAAGCGCTACGCCACCCCCGCGGTCTGGGACTTCGAGGGCACCCCGGAGATCCGGTTCCAGGCCGAGGTCGACAACCGGCTGCGGCTGTTCGTCCTGCTCTGCCACGGCGACCCGCACTACCACGTCGGCTCCGGGGAGGCCGGCAGCGGCGAGTCCGGGCTCGACCTGCACGGGACGGCCGGCGGGGCCGTGGCCTTCGACCACTCCCTCGGCCGGATCTCCGTCCCCGGGGCTGTCTGCGTCTCCCCCACCCGGCCCGACGGCCGCACCGGCCCGCTGACCGAGGTCTTCCCCGCCCACCCCGAGGGCGGCGAACCGCGCGACTACCTCGACCTGCTCTTCCACACCTCGGCCCGGCCGGACCCACAGATCCGCCCGGTGCCCGGCCGGATCGCCCGGCTGCGCAGTCCGGCCGGCACCGCCACCCACCTCGACGTCCACCTCCGGCCCGCGCAGGGCGAACCCGTCCGGCTCGGACGCCTCGCCGTCCCGCCGGCCAACGGCGACGCCGCGGCCGACGACCTGTGCTTCACCCTCGACGCCCACGGCTGGCTGCGGGTCCACCGCGGCCGGGTGCCGTACCCGGAGGCCGCCTCGTTCGCCCACATCGAGCAACGGCCCGGGTGGGTGTACCGCGCCGAGATGGACCCGGGGCGGACGGAATACAACAGCTACTGGGACCCGACCAGCAGGAGGCACTGACCGATGGAACCGACGAACGCACCGGACGCGGAACCCGGGGACGGGCGCGTGCGCGCGGACGGGCTCGGCACCCTGTTGCACGACGCGGCGGACCTCGCGCACGAACTGCTCCTGCTGCCGTCCGGCTCCCGGACGGCGTTCCTGGAGGAGTTGCACGAGTTCATGGCCGGCCTGCACCGGCGGTCCGTGGCGGCCGTGGCTCCGGCCGCGGCCCCGGCGGAGGCGGACGAGCACGAGGCGAAGCGGCGGCTCGCCGGACTGGCCTGGCAGCTGTGGCGGGTGCTGCTGTCCGCCTCGGGGGCTCCGACCGGGCAGGTGCCCACGGACGAGGGTGATCCGACGCGGGTGCCGTCAACGGTCGTGCCTTCCTCGTCCGTCACCCCTTCCTCGTCCGCCACTCCTTCCTCGGAGGCCGCGGCGAGTGTGGAGGCCGCCGACGGGCCCGGGACGGGGGTGCTCACCGAGGGCGAGCAGGACGAGCCGGGCCCGGCGGACCAGATGGAGCAGATGGAGCAGGGCGACCAGGCGGACCAGATGGAGCGGCCCGAGGAGACCGGGCCGGCCACGGCCACCGGGAATCCGTCCCTCGACGCCTTCGCGGCCAGGCTGATCGAGATCGCCGCCGGCTACGCCGACCTCCGCGACGAGGCCGGCGGCGACCCGGCCGACGTGGCCGGACTCTGGCTCCGGCTGCACCTCGCACTGCTGAAGATCCCCGCCGAGAAGGTGGCGGACCGGCGCACCGAACTGGCCGAGGCGGCACTGCTGCTCGACGACCTCAACGAGCTCGTGGAGTACGACCCGGACGTGCTCGTCCCGGCGCTGCCCGGGGTGTTCGACGAGGCCTTCGTCCTCCCGCTGGACCTGCCCGGGTCCGGGGAACCGGCCGAGGCCGACCGCGAGGAGACCCTGAGCGTGCTCCGCGACGCCAGGGTCCCGGAGCAGAAACTGCAGCGGGTCCTGCCCTGGGCCGTACGGATCGCGCAGGCGAGGAGGCTGCTCGCCGTCGACCACACGCTCGGCGGGTACACCGACTACAGCGATCGCTGGTCGCGCCAGCAGGCCACCCGGTTGCCGCAGTCCTGGACCGCGAAGCTGGGCAGCCTGAGCGCTGTCAACGGCGCCGACACCGTCGTGAAGTCCGCCCAGAAGCTGGAGGGCACCCTGGGCCGGCTCTGCCACGAGCACCCCGCCCAGCCGGGCAGCTGGTGGTGGGAGTGGCGGTCACGGGTGTCCGCGCTGCTCGACGACCCGGCCGCCGAGGCAGGTCTGACGGCGGCATCGCCCGAGGACGTCAGCGGCTGGAGCGTGACGTACCGGTCGGACCGGAGCGACCGCAACGTGGTGCTCCACGGTCACACCAGCCCGGTGGTGCTGTGGGTGCTCACCACACCCCTGCTGTCGGCCTCCGAGCCCTCGGCCCGGGGCCGTCTGCTGCTCGGCCCGCCGACGACCGTCCGGTGAGCCGCCCCGACACCGCACCCCGGCCGCCCGGCCCCCCGGCCGGGCCGCCGGTCGATCCGGTGGTGGCCCGGGCCGCCCGGCTGCTCTCCGGGCTGCCCCTCGGCCGGGCCTGCGGCCTCGACCCCGGCCTCGCCGACGACGCCGCGCTGCTCGCCGCCGGCGCCGTGCCCCGGCTGCGGATCGCGGTCGCCGGACCGGCCGCCGGACCGGTCCGGGCCTGGCTGGAGACCGTCCTCGCGGACACCGAACCCGCCCCCGAGTGCGCGGCCGGGCCGGCCGGTTGCCATCTGCTGCTGTTCGCCGTGGCCGACCGCTCCGGCCCGCCGGACGAGGAGGAACGCAGGGCCGCCGCGCCGGTGACGGCCGCCCTCGCCGCCACCCGCGCGCCGAGGGCCGTCATGGTGGTCACCACGCCGCACGACTGGCACGGGGTCGGCCTGTCGGCCGTCGCCGGCTGGCACCGGCAGCGGCTGCGCGAGTGGTGGGGCCCGGCGGCGGCCGCGCTGCCCGTGTACGCGGTCGTCCCCGACTGGTGGGCCGAGGACCCCGCGTACTCGGGCCTGGAGAGCCTGCTGCACCAGGTCGTCCGGCCCGCCGTGGAAGGCGCCCGCGGGGTGGTCACCGCGCTCACCCTGACGCGGCTGACCTCGGCGTTCCAGGAGGTCCGGCTGGAGGGGCGGGCGCAGGCGGCGGCTCTCGGCTGGGCCCTGGACGCCTGCGGGCTGCCCCGCCCGCCCGGACGGCCCGAACCGCCCGACCTCACGAGGCGCGCCGAGCTCTGGCACCGCCTGGACGTCTACGCCGCGGCGCCACCGGCCCGCCGCGCCGCCCGCCGGCTGCGGACCGCCGCCCGGGCCCGGCCCGGCGCCCCGCACCCCACCCCCGGCGAGCGCCCCGACCACCCCGACCACCGCGGCCCGCACGACCGCGACACCCGAGAGGAGAGACCGTGACCGTGTTCCTGCTCGTGCTCCTGATGCTCAGCGTCGGGGCCAACATTTGGCAGGCCGTCCGCCAGAACCGCACCGAGGAACGGCACCGCGCCGCCGAGGAACGGCACCGCACCGCCGAGGCGCAGTACCGCTCCGCCGTCGAATCGGCGTATCACCGGATCGCAGAGCTGGAGAACGACCTGAACAACCTCGACGGCGAACGGTCCCACCTGATCGCCCAGCTCAGCGCCGGCCGTTCCGGCAGCGCCGAGACCGAGGCCGCCCGGCAGAACCTCTCCGACCGGGTCGGCCACCTCCAGTCCCGGCTCGACGAGGAGTCGTCCGGGCGGGCGCGGGCCGAGGAGCAGGTCCGCGCGCTCGGCGCCGAGCTCGACGAGCTGGCCGCCGCCCGGAAGGAGCCCGTCGAGGCGCCGTCCCCGGCCGTGCCGCGCGAACTGCCGCTCGGGCGCGACGCCGTCGCCGACAGCGTGGTCGACGGTGCCGACCTGGGGCCGCTGGTGGTGCGCGCCGCCTCGGTCCGCGGGGAGAGCAACCGCCGCGGCAAGGAGCACCGCCGGGACTCCTTCCTGCTCAGCAGGGTCGACGGCTTCGGTTCGCCCGTCCTGCTCGGCTCCGTCGCCGCCGGCGCCCCGGGCGAGCCGTTGAGTCAGACCGCCGCCACCGCGGCCTGCCGCGCGCTGTCCCAGCAACTCGCCGACTACGCGCCGCGGTTGCGCGGCAAGCTGTTCGGCGCCGGGCACGACCCGGAGGTCTCTGGCATGCTCGGCGTGGCCCTCGGCGGGGTCGCCCGCTCGGTGCAGCTCGTCGCCGACGGCTCCGCGGCGATGGTCGGCGGCCGGGACGCCCGGCGCGGCCGGGCCGCCGCCACCTCGCTGTTCGCGGTGCTGTCCGAACTCGACGACCGGGAGCGCGACGGCGTCCGCCAGCACATCGCCTTCGGGATCGGCGACGGCGCGGTGCTGCGGCTGCGCGACGAGGGCTCCGGGCCCCGCTGGACGGTCGTCCTCGAACCCGAGCGTTCGCAGCGCGCGCACCGCCTCCCCGCCTCGCCCACGGCGCTCACCTGGTCGCGGATCCCGACCGTGCCGGGCGACGTGCTGGTGGTGGCCGGTCGCCCGATGGCCGATCTGCTGCTCCACCCGGAGACCGGTACCTGGTTCGCGCAGCGGTGGGCCGACCGCCAGCCGTACCTGACGTCCTTCCTGTCGGACGTCAACGTCGAGGTCCGGGCCACCACCGGCGGCGACCGCAGCGTGGTCTCGGTCTGGGACTACGGGCAGGCCCGCCTGGCCGAGGAGGCCGCGCCCCGGGCCTGAGCCGGCCGCCGGGAGACCGGCCGCCGCACGGCGCGCGGAACACGGCGCGCAGAAAAGGAAACGGCAAGGAACTCGTCCGCTCCTCGCCACTCTCAACCTATAGCGCACCGGGGGCCTTGCGGCAAGGCCCCCGGTGTGGCGCAGAATCTCCGGCAGAGGCCGGAACCTGCCGGATTCGGGCATTCACGCCACCTGTGCGCTCATGTCCGTGAATGTCCCGGTGGAGGCCGGCCGACAACCGACCTCCTCGAACGGGATTCCGATGATGGACGTGATCGTGGTCGGCGCCGGGCCGACCGGGCTGATGCTGGCCTGCGAACTACGGCTGGCCGGAGTGCGGGTGGTCGTGCTGGAACGGCTGGCCCGGCCGACCGGGGAATCCCGCGGGCAGGGCCTGCACGCCCGCAGCGTCGAGATCATGGACCAGCGCGGCCTGCTGGAGCGCTTCGCGGCGGTCAGCGAGAGGTTCCAGGTGGGCGGGCTCTTCGGCGGCATCATGAAGCCCTGGCCGGAGCACCTGGACACCGCCCACCCGTACGGCCTCGCCACCCCGCAGCCCGTCACCGAACGGCTGCTCCACGAGCGCGCCGTCGAACTCGGCGCCGAGATCCGCCGCGGCCACGAGGTCGTCGGGCTGGACCAGGACGAGGACGGCGTGGACGTCGAACTGGCCGACGGCACTCGGCTGCGCTCGCGCTACCTCGTCGGCTGCGACGGCGGCCGCAGCCCGGTGCGCAAGCGGCTGGGCGTCGGCTTCCCCGGCCAGCCCTCCACGGTCGAGACACTGCTGGGCGAACTGCGGGTGACCGAGGACCCGGCGACCGTCGAGGCCGTCGTCCAGGAGGTCCGCAGGACCCAGCTGCGCTTCGGCGCCCTCGCCCTCGGCGACGGCGTGTACCGCCTCGTCGTACCCGCCGAGGGCGTGGCCGAGGACCGTACCGCCCCGACCACCCTCGACGAGTTCCGCCGGCGGCTGCTGGCCGTCGCCGGCACCGACTTCGGCGTGCACGAGCCGCGCTGGCTCTCCCGCTTCGGCGACGCCACCCGGCAGGCCGACCGCTACCGGGTCGGCCGGGTGCTGCTCGCCGGCGACGCCGCGCACATCCACCCGCCGACCGGCGGGCAGGGCCTCAATCTCGGTGTGCAGGACGCCTTCAACCTCGGCTGGAAGCTGGCCGCCACCGTCAACGGCCGGGCCCCCGACGACCTGCTCGACACCTACCACGCCGAACGGCACCCGGTGGGCGCCCGTGTCCTGGACAACACCCGCGCGCAGATCGCCCTGATGGGCACGGACCCGGGGCCGACCGCCCTGCGGGAGCTGTTCTCCCGGCTGATGGACTTCGAGGAGGTCAACCGTCACATCACCGGGATGATCACCGCCGTGGACGTCCGCTACGACCTCGGCGAGGGCCACGAGCTCCTCGGCCGCCGCCTGCGCGACCTGCCGCTCGAGCAGGGCCGTCTCTACGAACTGCTGCGCGGCGGCCGCGGCCTGCTGCTCGACCGCACCGGGCAGCTCTCGGCGGACGGCTGGGCGGACCGGGTCGACCACGTCGTCGACGCCGACGCCGAGCTGGACGCACCCGCCGTCCTGCTGCGCCCGGACGGCCACGTGGCCTGGGTCGGCGAGGGGCAACGGGACCTTCTCGACCACTTGGCCCGCTGGTTCGGCGCCCCGACCTCACCCGGCGGAAAGGTCGCGTCACCCGGCGGGACGGACTCCTAGCGGCGCCGGGCCCCCGGTGCGCTCCGCCACCAGCGCCCGGAAGCGGGCGCACCGGGTGACGTCCTCGTGCGCACAGCCGAGGGCGCACTCGATGAGGTCGAGGGACGCCCGCGCGGCGGCGATGCGGGCGCGCAGCACCTCGGCCTCCGCGCCCAGCAGCTCCCGTCGCCGACCGGCGTCGGCGGTGGCGGTCAGCTCGCGGATGGCGTCGAGGGAGAGCCCCGCCTCCTTGGCCCGCAGGATGACGGCGACACGGGTGAGGTCATCGGGCCCGTAACGGCGGCGCCCGGCGGTGTCGCGGACGGGGGCGAGCAGGCCCGTCGACTCCCAGTGCCGCAGGACGTGCGTGGCCAGCCCGAAACGTCCGGCGAGCGTGCCGATGGTCATCGTGGCGGTCCCGTCCGCGCCGGGCGCCGTGTGCTCGTTTGACTTCACGTCGACATTAACCCGCAGCATGGCGCCCATGACCAGGGAACCCGAAGCGACGGCCGAGCCGTCGGACGACCCCCTCGCCCGTCTCCTCGCCCGCCTCGACGCCGCCGACCGGCTGCCGGGCGCCGGGCGGCTGCGCGGGCGCACCTACGAGCTGCTCGGCGCCGGCCCCGGCACCACCGTGGTCGACGTGGGCTGCGGCGGCGGACGCGCCGTGGCGGAACTCGCCGACCGGGGCGCCACCGCCATCGGCGTGGACGCGAGCGACCGGATGATCGCCGCCGCCCGCGAGCGGTGGCCCACCGCGGACCTCCGGGTCGCGGACGCCCGCGCCCTGCCCCTGCCGGACGCCTCCGTGGACGGCTACCGCGCCGACAAGGTGTTCCACGAACTGGCCGACCCCGCGAGCGTCCTGGCGGAGGCCCGCCGGGTCCTGCCGCCCGGCGGGCGGATCGTCCTGGTCGGCCAGGACTGGGACGCCCTCGTCATCGACTCCGACCACCCCGCCCTCACCCGCGCCGTCGTGCACGCCCGCGCCGAACTGACCGTCCGCCCGAGGGCCGCCCGGCGGTACCGCTCCCTGCTGCTGGACGCCGGCTTCGAGACCGTCACCGTCGAGGTGCACACCCAGGTGCTCACCGGGCCGGAAGCCCTGCCCCTGCTCACCGGACTCGCGGACGCGGCCCGCTCCACCGGCGCCGTCACGCGCGACCAGGCGGAGCTCTGGAGCGCCGAACAGCGGGACCGGGTGCGGGCCGACCGCCTCCTCCTGGCCGTACCGATGTTCCTGGCGGCGGCCACCGCGCCACGCTGAGCGATTGAGACGTCTCAACCTTCCCGGCGGCCGACACCCGTGACGCCCTTTCCCCTCCGGGGTGGACCCGGTCGTGAGACGGGTGAGACGCCGTCGATGCGCCGGATCGTCGCCGGAGGTCCGGGGTCGCGGCCAGTACGGTCCTACCCAGCGGTCGCCGCCGCACGCCGACCGCGGTCACCACCGAATCCCCTCGAATCCCCGGGAAAGGGATCCCCTATGAAGATCAGTTCCGCCGCCGCGCGCCTCGCCACCGTCTTCACCGTGGCCGGCGCGGTCGCGCTGGGCCTCACCGCCCCCGCCCAGGCCGTCACCAACGCCCCCTACCTCCGCTACGGCTCCAAGGGCGACGCCGTCAAGTGCGTCCAGCGCGCGGTGAAGTGGTCCGGTATGGGCACGGTCAGCGACCTGGTGACCGTCGACGGCGTCTGGGGCCCGCGCACCCAGGACGCGGTCGTCGAGTTCCAGCAGCACCACGGCCTCTCCGCCGACGGCGTCGTCGGCCGCGAGACCGGCCAGCGCATGTGGCACGTCATCGACGAGGAGAGCGAGGGCTTCGAGTACTGCTTCCAGCTGCTCCCCACCGCCACCAACTGGGGCCGCCCCAACTGACCCCCGGCGTGATCGCCCCCGGGGCCGACCGCCCCGGGGGCCGCGGCACTTCAGCGCGCCGCCCCTATCCGCGCCAGCCACCGCCGGCAGAACTCGAGGGTGACCGGCTCGACGATCTCCGGTGTCGAGGCCTCGAACAGGAACTGCGTCAGAAGGTCCTCGTGTCCGTCCTCGATCTCCACCCCGTCGTGCAGATGGACGGCCTGGGCCCAGCCGGTGAGCTCCTCGGCCGTCACCCCGCCGCCGACGGCCCGGACCAGCACCGCCTCCACCGCGGCCCGGTCCAGAACGGCGGAGGCCGGCGGATCCGCCCGGTTCGCCGCCCGCACCAGATCGTCCAGCTCACCGCTCCAACTGACGAGCGCTTCGAGCGCGGCATTCGCTTCGGTAGTCACCCGGCCCATCCTGCCCGACCTCGCACCCTGCCGGGCTGTACGCTCTCTGCCGTGGAGCGATCGACCGTGCGTGGGCTGGCCCTGCCCGCCGGGCTGATGTCCCTGATCCGCCGGGGCCGTTGGCGTCATCCGGGCGATGAGGTGATGGCGCGGGCCGTCCCGTGGTTCAGGAGCCCGCTCGACCTCCTCGGCACCGTGGCGACGATGGAGTTCGAATCCGGGTCGATGGACGTGTTCGCCGATGACCCGTCGCTCAACTTCTTCCGTGAGACCCGGGGCAGTGCCCACACCACCCCGGTCGAACTCCCGTGGCTGGACATCGAGCTGGCCGTTCTCGTCGCCGTCAACCGCGTGCCCGGGGACGATGTCTGCCTCGCCCTCGACTACCGCACCGACCCGGCGGACCCGCGTGTCGTGGGGAGCGACTTCTGGACCGACGCCCCGGTCTGCACGTGGCGCGTCGTGGCCCCCACGTTCTCGGCCTTCGTCGCCGGCCTCGGTCTCGGTGACACCTCGAGCACCGCTACGGTGAACCCGTGAAGGGGGAGAACCGGCCTGGCCCGGACGAGATCGAGTCGTGGTTCGCCGCCGTGCTCGACGGACGCGAGAGCCGGGAAACGGCCGACCGATGGGCCGCGCGCTGGTACCTCGACGACGACCTGCGGTGGGACGACTTGTCGCTCTGGGCGCTGGACCTCCTCCACGGGATCGACCTCCGGCCGGCCCCCGGAGCCCCGTACCTGCACGACGACGAGCAAGTACGCGAGTGGCTCGCCGAGTTCCGGCGGCGCCGTACCGGCTAGGCCCTGTCCGGCGCCGGTCACGTGGCCGCCAGGGCCCGTCCGGGAGCAGCTCCGGACGGGACCCGACGACGCCGGCGCCGTCGCGCCGACGTTCCGTCAGCAGCCGGCCGGAGCGGCCGCGACATTGCTCTTCGCCGCCGCCACGCCGCAGCCGGCGCTCTGGTTGGCCGCGTAGAAACGCAGCGCCGGCCAGGTGCTCGGGCCGACGAAACCGTCCACCTTCAGCACGTGGTGGGACTGGAAGTCGGCGACCGCGGACTGGGTCTTCGGGCCGTAGACGCCGTCGGCGGTGAGCGAGTACCCCATGCTCTTGAGCGCGCACTGCGCCTCGATCGCCGCGTAGCTGAACGAACCGCTCGCCGGGACGGCGGTGTTGCCGTCGTAGTAGTCGTACGAGGCGAAGTAACCGGTGTAGGCACCGACCTGCTGGTAGCTCTGGTAGCGCTGGCAGCCGTACGTGGCCGCCGACGCGTCCGTCGCGGCCAGCACACCCACGCCGCCGAACAGCGACACGGACACCGCCACCGCGGCCATCCTCTTCATGACGCGCATTTCCTTCTCCCCATCCCTCGACTGTCGACAGAGGCCCCGTTCACGGAGCCGGCACCCACTGTGGATCAATCCCGGGGCCGGAGTTCACACAAGTCGCCCCTGAGACGTCCCCACTTGGGGGCACGCCGCTGACCAGGGATTTGAGACGCCCCTCGGAGGAATCGGAGACGCACCACCCGCCCCTACGGCCGCATCCCGCCCCACCGGACCCGGCGGGGCGTCGGTAGGATCACGGTCCGAGCCAGGAGAGGTGAGGGTGATGACGGAGATGCCGCGGATACGCCTCGGCAGCGACGAGGCATGGGTCGCGCTGGAAAAGATCCAGGCCGACGAGGAGACCTGGCGGGTCGCCGCCGAGTGGTGCTCGTGGCTGTCGGCCGATTTCGCGGCCCACCTCACCGACGAGGAGGTCGCCGACTTCGCCGCGCAGATGCTCACCGGGTTGCCTTCGCGTTCCCGTTTCTCGGCGAGGGTCACGCCCGGCCGCAACAATCCGCTGACCCTGGACACCGAGCCCGTCGGGAACGGCTACGCGTTCTACGCCCGCCTGACCCCCAACGGCGACGACGAGGTGTGCCACCTCCAGATGGAGCTCGGCCCCATCGACGTCACCGAACTCCACGCCCTGTTCGACGCGCTCCACGCCACCCTGCGGCAGTGACCGACCGGCCGCAGGAGGGCGAGGACTCATCCGCGTGACCACCCCGCCGCCCGAACGCACCTTCACGTACGCCGAAGACCTCGGGCCCGAGGACGTCCGCGCCCTGGAAACATTCCTCAACGTCCAGCTGGGCCGGGTGTACGACGAGGTCGGCAGAACCGGTGAGACGTCCTTCGCCATGCGGTCCCTGCTCCGTCTGGTCTCCGACTCGGCCGGGCACCTGTACGCCCTCCTCACGGTCGAGCGGCCCGAGCACTGACAGCGGGCCGCGATCGTGCGCGAGTGGCGGCGGCTGCGCGGTACGGCCCTCGACTTCAACCACTGTGAGGGCTTCGACCATGCCCGCTGGTGGAACCCGATAGAGCACTTCGACGCCTCGGACGAGACCACCGAACGGGACCGGATCCGCCGGATCGTCGGCACCGAGCCGCCCCCCGAGCCCGGAGACTAGCCGCCGAACTCGTGGCCGTCACGGGCGCCGTGACCGGCGACGGATGGGCCGGGACGCGCGCGCCGACGGGAGGTGGCGGGGCCACGCTGGAGCCGCTACGCCGACGGCGATCACGTTCGGTGGTACACTTCCCATCAGTAGTCAGCCTTCCGGCCTGGATATGACATCCACCGTGAAGGCTTTTTTCATGCCCTGAGGCCACCCGACCCGGGGCAGCGCCGGCCGTACGGGCACCGGTCCCGAGATCCGGTGGCACCGTATCCGCACATGCGGCGCTCGCCGCCGTCCGCCCCTGCTGAGGAGTCCCATGCCAGACGTGTCCATTCGCCCCGCAGCCATCGCCGACCGTTCCACGGTGGAACGGCTGTGGCTGATGTTCCACCATGACCTGTCGGAGTTCCACGGTCTGCTGCCCAACGCCGACGGGACCTTCCGCGACGACCGGCTCCGTATGGCCTTCTCCGGCCACCCCGACTGGGCGCCGTACCTCCTGATGAGCGGTGACAGCCCCGCGGGCTTCGCGTTCGTCCGCGGCCTGACCGAACCGGAACGCGTGCTGAACAGCTTCTTCGTCGTGCGCGGTGCGAGGAGGACGGGGATAGGGCTGCGTGCCGTCCAGGAGATCGTGGCCCGGCACCCGGGTCCGTGGAAGGTCGCGTTCCAGGACGTCAACACCGCCGCGGTGCGCTTCTGGCGCCGCGTTGCCACGGAGATCGCCGACGACGCGTGGACCGAGGAACGATGCCCGGTGCCGGGTCGGCCCGACCTGCCTCCGGACGTCTGGATCTCGCTCGACGCCCGCGCGGAGACCCACGGCTGAGCACCAGGACGGGCGTCCCAGCCGTTGTAGGCCTCGAATGAGAGATGTCGGTACGGCA
The DNA here is from genome assembly GCF_053603215.1 of Kitasatospora sp. NPDC004240. NCBI lineage: Bacteria > Bacillati > Actinomycetota > Actinomycetes > Kitasatosporales > Streptomycetaceae > Kitasatospora > Kitasatospora sp. NPDC004240. The sequence goes on from NZ_JBSGFD010000056.1 coordinate 22,457, forward strand.
TCCCGACAGATCCCACCGGGCATGCCGTACTACGCCCGGACGACCCTGGCCGCCGCCTTCTCGTCGGCGTCGGCGAGCCAGAAGTAGACGGGTGGCAGGGCGAGTTCGAGCACCGTGAGCGCCACCTGGAAGCCGTGCGGCCGGCCTTCGGCGGCCAGCGACAGCAGCCGGCCCGCGGCGCCGAGGGCGAAGGCCGCGGTCAGCCAGCGGACGGCCGTCGCCGGGATCGGCGAGCGGCGGGCGACCCACACCCAGGCGAGGCCGTAGCCGGTGAACGTCGCGCCGAGGAAGCGACCCAGGCTGTCGACGGTGGCACCGGCGTCCTCCGCCCCGGGGATCGCGGCATTGCCCAGCAGGACGTGCATCAGTCCGATCACCACACAGGCGATCCCCATCGCCCACGACAGCACGCGCAGCGCCTTCGCCACGGCCCTCACCCCTCATCGCTGGTTGACACGTGTCAACCAGCGAACCGGTACAAGTAGACGCGTGTCAAGTAGGCTGCCGTCGTGATCCCCGACCGACGTCGCCGCAGGCTCAGCCCCGCCGACCGCCGCGCCCAGCTCCTGACCATCGGCGCGCAGTTGTTCGGCGCGCGCCCGTACGAGGACGTCCTGATGGAGGAGGTCGCCGAGCGGGCCGGCGTTTCCCGGACGCTGCTGTACCGGCACTTCCCCGGCAAGCGCGACCTCTTCGCGGCGGTGTACCAGGAGGCCGCCGACCGCGTCCTCGCCCAGACCCGCTTCGACCCCGCCGACTCACTGGTCGAGCAGCTGGTCCAGGGCCTGGACGCCCACCTGGACTACTTCATCGCCAACCGGCACGCGGTCCTCGCCGCCAACCGGCTCCTGGCCGGCGACCCCGTGATCCAGACCATCATCACCGACGAACTCGACGCGCTGCGCGCCCGGTTGCTCGGCGTCCTCCCGCTGGCCGACGAGCGCGCCCGCGAGGCCGTCTCGGGGGTGCTCAAGAGCTGGCTGGTCTTCGTCCAGGTGCTCTGCCTCGACTGGCTCACCAAGGAGACCTGCACCCGCGAGGAACTGCGCGACGTCTGCGTCGGCGCGCTGCTCGGCGCCGTCCGGCCCCTGCTCCCCGTCGACCCGGCGGGAATCGGGGTGGCGGGCACCACTACGGCGGGCACCGACACCGACACGAGCGACACCGACCCGGCCGACGTCGGCCGAAAAGGTGTTGCCGCCGGGCCGCTCGGCAAGTGAGGCTCGGGGCATGACCACTCCCCCCACCCCCGACGTGTCCGGTCTGTTCAGCGCGGAGGGCCGGCTGACCACGATCCCCCGCCGGGCCGCCCGGCGGGCCCAGCTGCTCACCCACCTGACCACCACGCTCTTCGAGCCCGACCGCTCCTACAGCGAGCGGGAGGTCAACGACGCCCTGCGCACGGTGCACGACGACTTCCCCGCTCTGCGCCGCTACCTGGTGGAGTCCGGACACCTCGCCCGCCCCAAGGACGGCAGCAGCTACCGCCGCGCCGCCTGAGGAGGAGCGGCGCCACCGGCACGCCCCGCGGCCGCCGCCCTGACCTCGGCCTCCTCCATGGGGTCGTCCCGCAGGTCGGCGATCCGGCTCCGCACGTACGGCAGGTCCGGGGCGAAGGCGATTCCCAGCAGGCGCGCCCGGGACTCGCAGTCCCACAGCGACTCGGTGTACGCCTGCTCCAGCCCCGCCGGGTCGATGGCGGCGAGCGCCTCCAGGTAGGCGGGCCGCTCGTAGGAGTGCGGGGTGTGCAGCCAGTACCGGCGCAGCAGGGGCGCCGCCTCGGCCGCGTCGCGACCGAACCGGGCCAGGCCCGCCGCCAGCGTGCTGGGGCCGCACCAGCTGCGGTCGCCCCATTCCTCGGCGAGCAAGCCGACCAGGGCCGGAATGTCACGGGCCTCTCCGTGTCCGGCGAGGACCTGCGCCCCGATCCAGGCGAACCAGGGCCGCCCGTCCGTCGTCCACTCCCGGGCCGCCGGTACGGCGAGCGCGCCGAGCCGCTCGACGGCCCGCCCCAGGAAGGGCAGCGGCCGCTCGTCGTCGGCGGTGCCGAGGGACGGCACCAGGAGCAGCAGGGCCGGCTCCGGCGCCCGGAGGGACAGCAGGCGGAGGGCATGGGCCTTCGCCGGCTCCGACGCCTCCGGATCGGCGAGCCGGGCCAGCAGCCGATGGTTTGTCGGATCGATCTCGACATCGCTCACCCTCGGCCGGCACCCCGTCGCCGCAGCGGTTCCGCGCCCGGTCCGCCAGCGGATCCACGGCTCCGAGCGCCACAGGAGCGGTTCGTCGTCGGTCAGCCGGTTCCGAGCGGTGTCCGCCAGGTCGTCCCACCATTCGACCGGCCAGCAGCCCGCGATCGACTGCAGGACGTCGGTCCAGTGCTCGCCCTCCCGGACGTAGGCCCGCAGGGCCCGCCTGGCCGGCACCGAACCGGACAGGGCGAGCAGCTCCAGCACGCGGGTCGCACGCTCGCAGTCGTCCTCGTCGCCGCCCAGCAGCGCGATGACCGGCTCCGGCGACAGCTCCAGGTCCCGGACCAGCCGGGCCAGGTAGAGATGGCGGTCGTCCACCGAGTCCCAGCGCCAGTCCCGCCGGACGGCCTCGTACACCAACTCCCCCGCCGGCTGCGGCTCGCGCACCGCCCAGAGCGCCCCGAGGCCCCGCCCGCGCTGCAGCGACCCCTTGAGCGTGCCGCTCGGCGCGTACGCCCACTCGTCCGATGATCCGTCATCCATCGGAGCGAGCCTGCCCGTGCTCGCACGACTGCTCGGCGGTCGTGACCCCGTAGGGGTCGTGCGGTGTGGTGAACGCGCCCTCCGGGCAGCCCTCGACGATGTACGACCAGAAGCCGACGGTCGCCCGGGGCCGGGAACCCGTGGCCGACCGGACGGTGAACTCGGTCCGGACGTGGTCGGCCAGATCGTCCCCGTAGGAGATGATGTCGGTCTGGTGGACCGAGAGCACCGGATGGCCCTGGAAATCCTCGGCGCCGTCCGCGGCGGGCAGGTAGCGGTGGCCGTGGACCGGGACCAGCTGCGGGACGTTCACCAGTGCGGCCTCGGCGATCCTCAGCCGGTCCGCCCGCTCGGCGGGCTCCGGTCCCCAGCCGGGGTACCAGAATCCGTTGTGCCCGACGTCGAACAGCACGCCCTCCACCGGCCACGCCAGCCGCGCCCGCAGGTCATCGGGGTCACCGTGCCGCCAGTCCGGCCAGCTCCGTGATCCGTGCGGGAGTCCGGCCGACAGGAACACCCGGTGGTCGGCGGAGAACCGGAACCCGAAGCGGGCCTCGACGGCGTCGAGTTCCGCCGCACCGAGCCCCGGCCCGATCTCCGCGTCGAGGAGGGCCTGGAGTTCCCCGGCGGCTTCGAGGGTCAGCGGTCGGGGTGATGGGTCGATCATCCCGGCACCCTAGCCCCCGAACCGCCTCGCGGGCAGGGCGTTTTCCGCGTGCTCCGCCGTCAGGCCTGGGGCGGCGCGGCGGGTGCCCTCAGTACCTGCCGGCGGCGCGGCGGGAGCGGGACAGGCCCCGGGCGCCGAGGGCCGCCGCGGCGATCCCCACCAGCATGGCGACGAACGCCCCGCCGAGCCCGTTGCCGGTGCCCAGGCCTCCGTCGGCCGTGGCGGCCACCACGGCGCCGACAGCCGTCCCGGCGAGTCCCGCCGTCAGCGCCGCGAGGGACGCCCGCCGGCCGCCCCGGGCGCCGACGCGACCGGCGAATCGGGGCAGGGCCAGCACACCGGCGACCACCCCGGCGAGCGCCACCAGTGCGGACGTGCTCGCCGCGACCCGCCCGACGCTCAGGGTGAGGACGTCGGCGGCGAGCGGGCCGGCGACGGCGGAGGACTGCGCGGCCGCCGGCACCGCCGACAGCACACCGGTGGCGACCACGGCCGCGGTGACGACGAACACGGATCGGACGGACATGGGGGTCTCCCTCACTTCGGATTCCTCGAACGGGACTCCCCGATCATGTCCGCCCGACCCGCCGCCGGTCGTCCCCCTGACGCGGACGGTTCGCGCTGCCGCCGCTGCCGTAGCGGCTACCGCGGACGGCGTACGGGCGGCGGCGGTACCGCGTCCGCGGTACCCGGATGATCATCCGTGCGGAGGAGCCACCCGTACGGGCAACCGCACTAGGGTGCGCCCATGAAGACAGGACGACCCGGTCTCCGGGCCGGGGTCATCGACTGGGCGATCGCCGTCGGCGTGACGGCCGCACTGCTGGTCACCGGGCTGTCCGCCGCGCACCAGGCCACCCGCCTCGACCCGCTCGGCTACGTGCTGCTGGCCGCCGGAGGCCTCGCACTGGCCGCGCGCCGGCGCGCCCCGGTCCCCGTACTGGCCGTCACCGGAGTGTGCGCGGCGGGCCATCAGGCGCTCGGCTTCGACGTGCCCGCCGTCGCCTTCCTGTTCGCGGTGTACGCGGCCGTCCGGGCGGGGCACCGCGCCGTCACGGCGGCGGCCAGCGTCGCCCTGGTCGCCGCGCTCCCCGTGGCGGCCCTGGCCTCGGGCCTGCACGACACCGGCGAGGCGTTCGCCCGGGCCCGGGGCGCGCTGGAACTGGCCTGGCTGGTCGCCGCCGGCGCCGCCGGGGAGGCCCTGCGGCAGGCCGAACGGCGGGCGAACGAGGCCGAACGCACCCGGGAGGAGACCGCACGGCGCCGCGCCGACGAGGAACGGCTGCGCATCGCCCGGGAGTTGCACGACTCACTCACCCACCAGATCTCGGTGATCAAGATCCAGGCCGAGGCCGCCGTGCACGTCGCCCGCAGGCGCGGTGAGCAGGTGCCGCCGGCCCTCCTGGCCATCCAGGAGGCCGGTCGCGAGGCCGCCCGGGAGCTGCGCGCGACGCTGGAGGCGCTGCGCGACGACGACACCGCGCCGCCGCGCGGGCTCGACGACCTGCCGAAACTCGTGGAGCAGGCCCGGACGCTGGGCCTGGACGCGACGCTGACGGTCGAGGGGGTGCGGCCGTCCGTGCCGGCCGCGGTCGGCCGGACGGTCTACCGGATCGTCCAGGAGTCGCTCACCAACACCGCCCGCCACGCGCGGGCCGGGGCGGCCACCGTCCGGATCGAGTACCGGACGGACCTGCTCGCGGTCCGCGTCGACGACGACGGCCACGCCACACCCGCCACCCCGCCCGCCACCCCGCCCGGCACCTCCGCGGGCGGCCCGTCCGCGGCCGCCGCCGGGGCCGGCCCGACCCCGGGCGTCGGACTGCTCGGCATGCGCGAACGCGTCACCGCCCTCGGCGGCCGGCTCAGTGCCGAGCCGCGCCGCGAGGGCGGGTTCACCGTCCAGGCCGAGCTGCCCGTGGAGCCCGCACCGTGATCCGTGTCCTGCTGGTCGACGACCAGCCGCTCATCCGCAGCGGGTTCCGCGCGCTCCTCGACCTGGAGGAGGACATCGAGGTGGTGGCCGAGGGCGCCGACGGGGAGCAGGCGGTGGACCTGGCCCGCCGGCACCTGCCCGACGTCGCCCTGGTCGACATCCGGATGCCCGGCGTCGACGGCATCGAGGCGACCCGGCGGATCGCCGCCGACCCGGCCCTGGCCGGGGTGCACGTCGTCATCCTGACCAACTACGGCATGGACGAGTACGTCCTCGACGCGCTGCGCGCCGGCGCCGCCGGGTTCCTGGTCAAGGACGTGCTGCCGGACGACTTCCTGCACGCCGTGCGCGTCGCGGCCCGCGGCGACGCGCTGCTGGCGCCGTCCATCACCCGCAGGCTGATCCACCGGTACGTCACCCGGCCGCCCGTCCCCACCGCCCCCGCGGCCGGCGCACTGCGCGAACTCACCGGCCGCGAACGCGAGGCGGTCGCCCTGGCCGCCCACGGCCTGTCCAACGACGAGATCGCGGACCGCATGGTGATCAGCCCGATGACGGCGAAGACCCACCTCAACCGCGCCATGGCCAAACTCCACGCCCGCGACCGCGCCCAACTCGTCGTCCTCGCCTACCAGTCCGGCCTGGTCACCCCCGAAACCCCCGAACCGCACCCGGCCCCGACCCCGCCACGGTGGCCCGCATGAACGGCCCGGCCCGCAGCTATCGCTACGTCGGACCCGAAGACATCCGCGCGGCCGTCGCGTCCACGGACCGCACGGCCGACGGCACCGTCATCCGCACCGCCGAGGACTTCGCACACTGGGCGGCGGCCCGGACGCCAGGTGAACTGGCGGAGCCGTTCACCTTCGTGATCGACCCGGACGGGCTGCTGCGGCTGGCCGCCCGGCGCAGCGAGCACCTCGCCTGCGCGGGCGGCGGCCACGTGCTGAGCGCGGGCGAGATGGGGTTCCGCGTCAAGGGCGGCCGCTGGGTGGTGGACGGGGTCAGCAACCAGTCGACCGGTTACTGCCCGGACCTCGCGTCGTGGCCGGCCGTGGCGCTGGCGCTGGACCGCGCCGGGCTCGGCCACCCGGGCGGCTTCACGCACGAGATGGTCTTCCGCCGGTGCACGGTCTGCGAGGGGCACAACATCGTGCGGGAGGGCCACTTCGTCTGCGTCTTCTGCGACGCGGACCTGCCCGCGGAGTGGAACGTCGACCCAGAGGCCGGCTCCGAGGCCGACCGGCTCTGACGCTGGACGGCCCGTCAGACCGGACGGTCCGTCAGACTAGGCGGCACGGATGCCGGGCCGCCCGTTGGCGGGGTCGCCGCGAACCTGGTGTTGTGGGATGCCCGGGCGGTGGCGCACGGGAGTACGCCGGGTGATCTGTTCTACGACGTCGACTCGTTCCTGGTGGGCCGGCAGACGCTGGACGGGGTGGAGCGGGAGCCGGCCACCTACGCCGACCCGGAGCTGCGGATGCCCGCCCAGGAGGCGGTCCAGTACGCCCATTCCCTGGGCGAGATCGTCACGGCGGCCGCGGGCGCGGGGTTGGCCGTGGAGCGGTTGGACGAGCACCTGGAGGCCGAGTTCGACCCGCGCGGTCTGCTGACCCGGGGCCGGGACGGCCGGTTCCGCCTCCCGCTCGGCGACGCCCATTTCCCGGTCCTCCACTCCCTGCGGGCCGTCCGGCCGCGCTGAGGCCGGCTCGTCCGCGCGAGCCACCGGTCACGCTTGGTGACCGGTTTTGGCAGTTCGTCCTGGTTTGGGTCACTGCCGGCCGTTTGTGGTGCATTCGGTCGGGTAGGCGGCGTGTCCATCGGGGCGGCCCACGCTCCGAGGGGAATCACGTCCAGGGATGTCAATCATGAACAACGCGAAGCTCGCCCTCGCGGTGGGCGCTGGTTATCTGCTCGGGCGCTGGCACAAGGCCCGGTGGGCTATGGCCCTGGCCGGCATGGCGGCCGGGAAGAAGTTGAGCACCAATCCGGGCGTTCTGCTCGGCCAGTTGCTGGAGTCGTCACCACAGCTGCGCGAGCTCGCGGGCGATGTCCGAGGGGAACTCGCCCAGGCCGGCAAGAAGGCGGCGGTCGCCGCCGCGAGCAACCAGGTGGGAGCGCTGACCCAGCAGTTGCAGCAGCGCACCAAGTCCCTCCGGGAGGCGACGGCACGGCACGGCGAGGAGCCGGACGAACCGGAGGACGAGAACGAGGAGGAGCCGGAGGAGCCCGAGGACGAGACCGAGGAGTCCGAGGAGGAACCCGAGGAACCGCAGGAGAAGCCGCGCGCACGGCGCTCCTCACGCAGCGGCACGTCCACCCGTACCCGGAAGACCGAGGAGCCGGAGACCCCCGAGCCGAAGGCACCGGTCCGGAAGCGGTCCACGACCTCGGCCAAGGCGCCGGCGTCCAAGGCTTCCGCGTCCAAGGCCGCGGCGTCCAAGCCGTCGGCGAGCAGATCGACGCGCAGCGCGGGAACGGCGCGAAAGAGCACCGGCCGCAGCGCTTCGGCCTCACGACCCGCCTCCGCCCGGTCGGGGACCACGAAGCCGCCGGCCAAGAAGGCCGCCGCCAAGAAGACAACGGCCGGGAAGACGACCGCGAGGAAGACCGCGGCGAAGAAGACCGCAGCACCGCGCAAGAGCGCGGCCAAGAAGACGGCCAGCAGCACGCGTGGGTCGACCCGTAAGCAGGGGTGAGTGTGATGGCCAGGCAATCGGAGGAACGGGGAGTCGGCGGACTCAGCGGTGTGCTCGACCAGCTGCCGACCGACGAGCTGAAGGAACAGACCAAGGACCTCATGACGGCCATGGGCGAGCGGGCCATGGTGATGGCGACCGACAAGGTCGGCGACCTCACGGACCGGCTGCTCGACTACGCGGGCGGCGGAGGCTGGCACGGTTTCGGCGGCAAGGACGACGGTGGGGGCTCGAACGGGCACGGGCTGCCGATGAAGCTGCTCGGCGTCGGCGCCGCCGGTCTGAAGCAGATGGTGACGAACAAGCTCGGCGGGGGCGGCGGCCGGGGCGGGGCCGGGGGCGGCAAGAAGCTCAAGCTGACCAACATCGTCGAGCAGATCGACGTCGGTGTCCCGGTACGCGTCGCCTACAACCAGTGGACGCAGTTCCAGGACTTCCCGCGGTTCACCAAGCGGCTGGACCGGGTGGAGCAGCAGGACGAGATGAAGCTCACCTGGAAGGCGGGGATCTTCCTCTCCCACCGCACGTGGGAGTCGACCATCGTCGAACAGGTCGCCGACGAGATGATCGTGTGGCGCTCCAAGGGCGAGAAGGGACACGTGGACGGCACGGTGACGTTCCACGAGATCGCGCCCAACCTCACGAGGATCCTCCTGGTGCTGGAGTACCACCCCCAGGGTCTGTTCGAGCGGACCGGCAACATCTGGCGCGCCCAGGGCCGCCGGGTGCGGCTGGAACTCAAGCACTTCCGCCGTCAGGTGATGACCCGGACCATCCTGGACCCGGACGGGGTCGAGGGCTGGCGCGGCGAGATCCGCGACGGGGAGGTCGTGAAGTCCCACGAGGACGCCATGGAGGAGGAGGAGGAGAACGCCGAGGAGGGGCCCGAGGACGAGTACGAGGACGAGGGCACGGACGAGGAGGACCGGGAGGACGAGGACCGGGCCGGCGAGGACTCCGACGAGGAGGGCGAGGACGCCTACCAGGAGGAGCCGGAGGCCGAGGACCACGACGACCGGTACGACGAGGACGAGGACCGCTACGACGAGGGCGAGGGCGAGGGCGAGGACCGGGGCGAGAGCGAGGACGAGGACCGCTACGACGAGTACGACGACGAGGAGGAGGACCGCGGCGACGAGGAAGAGGCCCCCGAGGACGAGTACGAGGAGGACTGGGAGGACGAGTACGAGGACGAGCCGGAGGACGAGGACGAGTCCACGGACGAGTACGACGAGGAGGCCGAACGGGCACCCTCCCGTGGCCGACGACGCGCGCCCGCGATGAGCCGATGAGCAGGTGAGAACGGTGTCGGTCGCCCCTCGCCCCTCCCCCCGGCCGGACCGGCCCTCGTCCGGCGGTCTGGGGGACGTGATCGACCTGATCCTGGACAAGGGCCTGATCGTCGACGCCTACGTACGCGTCTCGCTCATCGGCATCGAACTGCTCACCATCGACGCCCGCATCGTGATCGCGAGCGTGGACACCTACCTGCGGTTCGCGGAGGCCGTCAATCGGTTGGACCTCACGGGCGACTCGACCGAGGGATTGTCCGCACCGACGGGTGCCACGGACCGGGGCGTGGACCGGGGCGTCTCCCAGAACGAAGCCCGGGGCGCTCTCGGAGCATCCGGCGAGACCACGGGTGACGCCCTCGACCGCGTCCGGCAACCGGAGGAGGAAGAGGAGCCGCAGGATCGGCCGAGAAGAAGGCAGCGGTCCGGATCCTCACGGAAGGAGGACGGGGAATGAGCGCCGGAATGCCGGGACCCGGAGCCCCGGCCCAGGACATCGGGGATGCCTGCTACGTCTACGGAATCGTCCCCGGGAACGCACCGGCACCCTCGGACACCGGTGTGGGAAGCCCGCCGCGCCCGGTGACGCTCATCCGGTACGGCCGGGTGGCCGCGCTGGTCAGCGGGGTCGACCGCGGACGGCCACTGGGTACCCCGGACGACCTCCGCGCCCACGCGCGGGTGGTGAACACCCTCGCGGCGGAGGGCCGAGCGGTGCTGCCGTTCCGGTTCGGCGGGGTCGTACGCGACGCCGACGCGGTGGCCGGGGAGTTGCTCGGCCCCTTCGAGGAGCGGTTCGCGACGGCACTCGACGGACTGGGCGGCTACAGCCAGTACACGGTGCGCGGCGACTACCGGAAGGAACGCGTCCTGCGGGAGATCCTCGCCGGCCGCCCGGACATCGCCCGGCTCCGCGTCGAGGCGGCGAACCTCTCCCCCGACGACGGCCATGACGAGCGGATCCGGCTGGGCGAGCTGGTGTCCCAGGAGCTCATGGCCCGCCGCGAGGCGGACGGCGACGTCCTCCTCGACCAGCTCACGCCGTTGGCCGTTGCCGTCTCCCCCGGGAACCCCTCGCCCGAAGAGGCCGTCGACGCCTCGTTCCTGGTCCGGCACGACGACCGTCCGCGGTTCGAGGCGGCGGCCGACAAGCTGGCCTCCGCCTGGACCGGGTGGATCGAGCTACGTCTGATCGGCCCGATCGCGCCGTACGACTTCGTTTCCGGCATCGTCGAACAGGCCGAGGGAGTGCTCTGACCATGGGGTTGATCGCCGGGTTGCTGACCCTGCCGCTGGCCTTCGCGCGGGGAGCCGTGTGGGTGGCCGGGCGGCTGTCCGGGCGGGCCCGGACAGCCGCCCGGGACGGGCCGGCGGCCCTCCACAGACAGTTGGACGAGGTCGAGGCCGGTCTCCGGGCCGGGACGATCACCGAGGAGGAGGCCGCCCGCCGGGAGGCGGAACTCGTGAAGCGCCTGTGGGAGATCAGGCGCCCGGGCGGGGGCCGGAAGGTGTGACCATCGATGCCCGAACGCCAGCCATCGTCCCGCCGCGAGGCCGCCCGGGCGGAGCAGCCCCGCCGCCGGACCGCGTCCCACGATCATGCCGACGAGGAACAGTCCCGCCGGAAGCGCACCGACGCACGGGAACGGAAAGCCCGCAGGCCCTCCGCCGATCAGGATCCGGGAGCAGGTGAGCCGTCGGCCCGGGGCCGGGAGGACCGGGGCCGGACTCCCCCCGACCACGCCCGTCCGGCCCGTGCCCGCTCGGACGAGGACACCCGCGAACCCGGGAGCCGCCGCTCCGCGCCCGTCCGCCGGCGGACCGGGGACGACGAGGTCGCCGAGCGACGCCCCGCCGCACCACCGCCGACACGGTCAACGCCACGCGCGCGGCCGCCCTCGCCGCCCGGCACCTGCGGGAACTCACCGGGCGGGAGCCCGAGGGCGTCACCTCGCTGGAACGCACCGCCGACGGGTGGCGCATCGGGATCGAGGCCTTGGAGTCCCGCCGGATCCCCGACTCGGCCGACCTCCTCGCCGTCTACGTGGTCGTCCTCGACCAGGACGGCGAGCTCGTCTCGTACCACCGCGAACGCCGCTACCACCGCGGCCGTCCCGAGGAGGAGCAGTAGACGTGAGCGACGTGACAGGCTGGAACGGTGGCGCGAGGTCCCCCGCCCCGTGGCGCTCCTCCGGCCCACCCCAATCGGCCAATCTCGCGGACCTGCTCGAACGGGTACTGGACAAGGGCATCGTCATCGCCGGTGACATCCGGGTCAATCTCCTCGACATCGAACTGCTGACCATCAAGATCCGGCTGCTGATCGCCTCCGTCGACCGGGCCCGTGAGATGGGCATCGACTGGTGGGAACACGACCCCAGCCTCTCCTCCGGCCGGCGCGACCTGGCGGTCGAGAACCGTCGCCTGCGCGAGCGGATCGGCGAGCTGGAGGCCGCCCGGAGCGACCGGGGTGCCGAGGGCGACCGCACCGAGGACACTCACGCCGAGGACTCCCGCACCGAGGACTCCCGCACCGACGACGCCCGTGCCGAGGCGTCCGGGCCCGCGGCCCGGCCCGCCCGGACCCGGAAGCCGTCCAGCAGCCGCACCACACGCCCGCGGAAAGAGCCATGACCGAGTCCCACAACACCTGGTTGTACGCCGTCGTCCCCGCCGACCGGCCACCCCCGGCCGAGCTGTCCGGCGTCGCGGGCGAACCCCTGCGCGCGGTCGCCGGAGCGGACCTCACCGCCCTGGCCGGGTCCGTGCCGTGCGCGGACTTCGACGAGGAGCCCCTGCGCGCCCATCTGGAGGACGCCGCCTGGCTGGAGCGGACGGCCCGCGCCCATCACCGGGTGATCGACGCGCTCGCCCGGGCCGGCCCCACCCTGCCCCTGCGCTTCGCCACGCTCTACCGTGACGACGGGCGGGCCGCCGCGATGCTCCGTGAACGGCGCGGAGAACTCCTCGCGGCCCTGCGCCGGATCACCGACCGCACCGAGTGGGGGGTCAAGGCGTACCTGGCCGACCCGTCGGCCACCGGTCCACAGGACGAACCCGGTGGCGCCGACGAGCCCGCCGGTGAAAGCCAACGCCCCGGCACCGCCTACCTCCTGCGCCGCAGGGCGCAGCGCCAGGAGAGAGGGCAGGCACTCCACCGGGCGCTGGACGAGGCCGAACTCGTCCACACCACCCTGAGCGACACGGCGGCCGAGTCCACCCAGCACCCCCTCCAGAGCGCCGAGGCGACCGGGCACGGCGAGCCGATGGTCCTCAACGGCGCCTACCTGGTCGACGACATCCGGCTGACCGAACTCGACCGGGCACTCGTCACCCTGGCCGTGCACCATCCGGCGCTGCGCCTGGAGGTGACCGGTCCGTGGCCGCCGTACTCCTTCAGCGGCATCGGTGCCGACCCGGGGAGGGGGTGAGCGGCCGTGTCGCCGACGCCGGCACCGGCTCCGGCTCCGCGCCCGGAGCGTTCCGCCCCGGTGTGGCAGGAGCGGGTGGCCCTGGTCGACCTGCTCGACCGGCTGCTGGCCGGCGGGGTGGTGGTGGCCGGGGAGATCACCCTGTCGATCGCCGAGGTCGACCTGGTCAGGATCAGTCTGCGGGCGCTGGTGGCCTCGGTGCGCACCGCCATGGCGCCCTGGGAGCCGGAGCTGCCCGGAGAGCCCGGGCGGCCCCGGGAGCTGCCGTGAACGCGCCCCCACCGGCCGACCCGCCGCCCTCGGGCCGGCGGCGCGTCGCCCTCGACCCCGAGACGGTCGGACGGGACCTGGCCGGTCTGGTCCTGACCGTGGTGGAGCTGATCCGGCAGCTGATGGAGCGCCAGGCGCTGCGGCGCATCGACGAGGGGGACCTCTCCGAGGACCAGATCGAGGCCATCGGCCTGACGCTGATGGCCCTGGAGGAGCGGATGGACGAGCTGCGCGACCACTTCGGTCTGACCCCCGAGGACCTGAACATCGACCTCGGGCCGCTGGGGCCGCTGCTGGGCCCTGGGCCGTGACCGCAATTCGCCGCCCGTCGCACGTGTGGATCCGTGATCGCCGGGCAGACGCCCCCGCGAGGCCCTGAGCCGTCCAAGGAGGATGTCATGGGTGCTGGAAAGAAGATCGAACACGCGGCCGAAACGGCCAAGGGAAAGGTCAAGGAGACCACCGGCAAGGCCATGGGCAACGAGAGGCTCGTCGCCAAGGGCAAGGTCGAACAGATGAAGGGCCATGCCGCCCAGGCCGGGCAGAAGGCGAAGGACGCCACGAAGCCGTTGAAGCCCTGACCGGTTTCCCACGAGACCGCCACGCCCCCGGTGCTGCACCGGGGGCGTGGCTCTTATCACGTTCGCCGCAACCGCGCCCGAGTTACTTCCTTCGGAACAGATAGAACCCGTCGGATCGGGCAGACTCCCGGTGGGTCCCCGATGACGGAGGAGGTGACGGAGATGACCGGGATCAGGGTGACCAAGCGCCCCACACCTCAGCGTCCGAAGCCCCCGCTCGACCTGCGAACGCCGTCGGGCCGTCCGCTCCCCTACTGAGGCGGCGGCAGCCGCACTCACCGACATCCCTCGGGTCCCCGCCTCGGCGGGGACCCGAGGGATGCTCGCGCCACTGCCCCACCCGGCCGGCGATGCGTTCGCGGGGTCAGCCGGTAGCCGCGCAGGTGGTCCTGAAACACCGCCGGCTCGCCACATGCTTCTCAGCGGTGGCCCGGCGGGCAGGTGGTCATCGGGTGGAGCCGTGGTTCCCCCGGCCGGGGGAGGCGGTCCCTTCCCGCGGCGGACGACCGGGCCCCGGACCGGTTGCGAGGGTTGGGACACCGAAGGGCGAGGGAGCGGCCCCCGCCCGTCACCGACCCACCCGAGGACCGACCATGCGAAAGCTCGTCGCCGGCATCGCGCTCGTCACCGCGGTGACCGCCGTCACCACCACCGCGGCCGCCGCGGCCCCGGCCACCACCACGGCCCGCCACCAGAGCCTGCACGCCTGGGCCCTGATGAACGACCGCGGCCCGGGCCCGACCCCGGCCGGGGAACGGCTCACCGCCCGGGTCGACGCCCGGAGCAAGGACGGCGTCGCCCGCGGGCACGCCACCGTCCAGCACGTGTTCCCGGGGAACAGGATCGTGCGGGCCGAGATCGACGTCGCCTGCCTCACCACCACGGCCGACGGCGCCGTCACGGTGACCGGGCCGATCGAGTCGCTCACCTTCACCGTCCCCGAGGGTGAGACGCCGCCCGCGCCGGCCCCGAGCACCTGGCACCCGGAGACCGGCCTCACCTTCTACCCCGCCGACGGGGACGGCGTGATCCGGGTCGGCTGGGCGGGCGCCGACGCCCTCGACTACACCGCTCCGCCCAGGGCCACCAGGTGCGGGGCCACGGAGGCGAGCCTCTGGGTCTTCGCGGGCGGCTACTCCTTCCGCCGGTGACGACGTGCCGGCCCTCCCCGCCGCGGCTTCGCGGCGGGGAGGGCCGGACAGGAACGGTGGGAGGGCCGGAGAGGAGTGGTGGGGGGTGGGTCACGGTCCGTCGGGTCCCGAGCGTGGTGCCGGTGCCGGGGACGCCCCCACCCCCCATGGCCGCGAGTCCCGAGGACATCCGTCCGGCCCGATGAGGTCTCCCACCGTAGCGGGCGGCTCCGACAGCGGTCGCCGTGGCCGACGGCCAGGGGGCGGCGGTACTACTCGCCGATCCGTGGCGATGGGGCGTTCGGGGCGCGGCGCCCGAGGCGGCTGTGGCCGCGGCCGTACAGGAAGTAGACGATCAGGCCGAGTCCCAGCCAGGCGGCGAACCGCCACCAGGTCTGCACCGGGAGGTTGAGCATCAGCCAGAGGCAGGCCAGCACCGACAGGATGGGGATCACCGGCACCCAGGGGCAGCGGAACGCGCGGGGCAGGTCCGGGCGGGTGCGGCGCAGGATGATCACACCGATGGAGACCACGATGAAGGCGAAGAGGGTCCCGATGTTGACCAGCTCCGCCAGCTCCTCCAGCGGGATCAGGCCGGCCAGGACGGTGACCACCAGACCGAGCATCAGGACCGCCCGGTACGGGGTGTTGAAGCGCGGGTGGACCGTGGAGAAGACGCGGGGCAGCAGGCCGTCGCGGCTCATCGCGAAGAAGACCCGGCTCTGGCCCATCAGCATGATCATCGTCACCGAGGTGAGACCGGCCACCGCGCCGACGTCGATGATGTCGGCGACGACGTCCGCGCCGACCGACTTGAAGGCGTCGGAGAGCGGGGCGTCGCTGGAGAGCTCGGTGTACTTCTGCATACCGGTGACCACGACCGAGACGGCCATGTAGAGCACGGTGCAGATGAGCAGTGAGCCGAGGATGCCCCGGGGCATGTCGCGCTGCGGGTGCTTGGTCTCCTCGGCGGTGGTGGCGACGATGTCGAAGCCGATGAAGGCGAAGAAGACCACGGCGGCCGCGGTGAAGATGCCCATCACGCCGAAGTCCGACGGGGTGTAGCCGAAGAGCACCTGGACCAGCGGCGCCGCCCCGCCCGACACGTCCTCGACCGGCACCGCCTCCGGGATGAACGGGTCGTAGTTGTCGGCCTTGATGTAGAACAGGCCGGCGAAGATGACCACCAGCACGGCCGCCACCTTGATGAAGACGATCACCCTGGTCACCTCGGCGGAGAGGTGCATGCCCAGCAGGATCACACCGGTCAGCACGATCACCAGCAGCGCCGCCGGAAGGTTGAAGCTCCACCCCTCCGTGTCGGCGCCCGAGATCCCGTACGGCAGCGTCCAGCCCGCGCTGTCGAGCAGCGACTGGACGTAGCCCGACCAGCCGACGGCGACCACCGCCGCGCCGAGGGCCAGTTCGAGGACGAGGTCCCAGCCGATGATCCAGGCCGGGAGCTCCCCGAGGGTCGAGTAGGAGAAGGTGTAGGCCGAACCGGCCACCGGGACGGTGGAGGCGAACTCGGCGTAGCAGAGCGCGGCCAGGGCGCAGACCACGCCGGAGACGGCGAAGGAGAGCGCCACCGCCGGGCCGGCGGTGTTCTTGGCGGCGGTGCCGGTCAGCACGAAGATGCCGGTACCGATGATCACACCGACGCCGAAGACCGTGAGGTCGAGGGCGGAGAGGGTGCGGCGCAGCGCGTGCTCGGGCTCGTGGGTGTCGGCGATCGACTGTTCCACGGGCTTGGTGCGCACCAGCTGGCGCAGCATCGAGTCCGGCTTGGGGGACGTGGACATGGGGCCTCCGGGGGGGTCGTCCGCTCACTGGTACCCGGTGGTGGTGGCGATGCCGACGGGTACCGTCCCGGCTTCACCCGCCTGGGCCGACGACGGCCCAGGGCCCGCTACGCGCGCACGCCGTCGATGGCGAGCCTGAGGTGTCGGGGCCCGCGCAGGACCGCGTTGGTGCGGTAGGGCGGCGGGTCCTCCAGGAGCCGCGGCCGCTCCAGCCGGCGGGCGAGTTCGGTCAGGGCCAGCTGGGCCTCCAGACGGGCCAGCGGGGCACCGAAGCAGCTGTGGATGCCGCTGCCGAGCCCGAGGTGCTGGATGTCGGCGCGGTCGGGGTCGAAGCGGTGCGCGTCGGGGAAGCGCTTGGGGTCGCGGTTGCCGGAGGCGATGATCAGCCAGAGCGGGGCGCCCTTGGGGATGGTGACGCCGGCGACCTCGATGTCGGTGATCGGGGTGCGGCTGGGGAGCATCTGCACCGGGGGTTCGTAGCGCAGCAGTTCCTCCACCAGGGGTACGGCGAGCCGCGGCTCGGCCCGCAGGCGCTCCAGGACGTCCGGGTGGCGCAGCAGGGTGAGCATGCCGTTGGTGATGAGGTTGACGGTCGTCTCGTGGCCGGCGATGAGGAGGAGGGCGGCGGTGCTGAGGACCTCCATGGCGGTCATCGGGCGCTCGGAGCCG
The DNA here is from genome assembly GCF_053603215.1 of Kitasatospora sp. NPDC004240. Classification (NCBI taxonomy): domain Bacteria; kingdom Bacillati; phylum Actinomycetota; class Actinomycetes; order Kitasatosporales; family Streptomycetaceae; genus Kitasatospora; species Kitasatospora sp. NPDC004240. The sequence continues at coordinate 39,666 of NZ_JBSGFD010000056.1, forward strand.
TGGTGGGTGGAGAGCTGGGAGAGCATGTCGTCGCCGGGGTTCTTGCGGCGCTCCTCGATGAGACCGTTGAGGTAGAGGCCGAGCTCGATGCGGGCGTTCTGGATGGCCTGGTCCTTCGCGGGGTCCTTCGCGCCGGGCTGCGGGTCGAGGCTGGAGACGATGGCGTCGGCCCAGCCGTGGAAGCGGGTCTCGTCCTCGCGGGGGATGCCCAGGAGCCGGCAGATCACGGTGACCGGGAACGGGTAGGAGAACTGCTCGACCAGGTCGACGGTGTCGCCGTCGATGCCGTCGATGAGGTCGGTGACGATGGTCCTCAGCTCGCCGCGCATGCCGTCGACGCGGCGGGGGCTGTGCGGGGGGCCGAAGGAGCGGTTGGTCAGGGAGCGCTGCCGGTCGTGCTCGGGCGGGTCGAGTCGCAGGAAGGCCGGCGGCAGCACCCCCTGGCCCGCGTTGTCCTCGTCGCCGGGCAGCGCCTGATCGGTGATCACCGTCCGGTAGCGGGGCTCGGAGCTGACCCGGGGGTCGTGGAGCAGACTGCGGATCTCGTAGTAGCCGCCGATGACGTACGGGCCGGTCTCGTCGTGGTGGACGGGGCTCTCGCGCAGGCGTTCGTACAGCGGGTAGGGGTCGTGGCGGTTGGCGTAGTCGGTGATCTGCTGCAGGAGCGTGCGGTCGGTCATGGCGGTTTCCCTCGGGGAGGACGCGGGGAGGACGCGGGGAGGACGCGGCGGCTGGTGCGCGGGCGGGGTGCGGGACGGCGTCGGGGCGCGTCACGGGGCGCGGCCGCCCGGGCGGGGGTGGCGGGGATCGGCCGGTGGGTCACGCCCGCATCGGGGTGAAGTGGACCGTCCGGTCGGCCGGGGAGTAGCCGCTGACGGTGACCGTCGGGCCGTGCAGGGGCACGGAGGGGTCGGGGAAGCCCGCCGGGACGGGTTCCTTGCCGTCCGGTCCCAGGTCGAGGGTGGGGAACGGCGGCGGGAACGGCGTGGTGCGCCGGATGAGTTCCTCGTAGAACGGCAGCCAGCGGCCGTGGTCGAAGGTGACCGCGCCGATCACCCGGCCCTGGTGGCCGTAGACGGCGGCGAAGCGGCGCTCGGAGAGGGAGCCCTGGGTCACCAGGATCTCCTCGCCCATCGACGGCACGCCCACCGACTTGATGTTCACCCCGAACTGGGAGGACCAGAAGGCGGGGACCCACAGGTGCGGGAGGCGCTCCGGGGCGGTGCTGACCATGTTGTGCGCGGCGATCTCCGCCTGCGCCACCGCGTTGCCCCAGTGCTCCAGCGAGAGGAACTGGTAACCGAAGAGCGGGTGCGGGGAGCGGGCCACGTCCCCGGCCACGAACACGTCGTCGGTGACGATCCCCCGGACGTCGAAGGCCCGGCATCCGGCGTCGCAGGCGATCCCGCGCGGGCCGGCGCCGAGGCCGGAGCCGGCGAGCCAGTCCGTGTTGCGGATCGCGCCGAGCGAGACGACCACGACGTCCGCCTCGACGACGGTGCCGTCGGACAGGCAGACCGAGCGGACCCGGCCGGCCGAGTCGCCCTCCAGGGCGGTCACCATCACGCCGGTCCGCAGGTCGACCCCGCCCTCGCGGTGCATCCGGGCCGCCACGTCGCCGATCACCGCGCCGAGCGCGCCGACCAGCGGTGCGCCGCCGCGTTCCACGACCGTGACGGCCAGGCCCCGCTCGCGGCAGGCCGAGGCGATCTCCGAGCCGGTGAACCCGGCCCCGATCACCACCACCCGGCGGGGGCCCTGCTCCAGGCGGCGCAGCAGCCTGACCGCGTCGTCACGGCCGCGCAGCAGCAGGACGCCGTCGAGGGCCGCCTCCGCCTCGTGCGGCCACGGGCGGGCCCGTACGCCGGTGGCGATCAGCAGCCGGTCGTAGCCGAGGCTCTCGCCGTCGGCGAGCCGGACCCGCCGGGCGGCCATGTCGAGGCCGGTGGCGGCGTGGCCGAGGCGCCACTCGGCGTCCAGTTCGCGGCGGCGGGGCAGCGCCGTGCGCTCGGCGGAGGCGTGGTCCAGCAGGACCCCCTTGGACAGCGGGGGCCGGTCGTACGGGTCGTGGGGTTCGTCGCCGACCAGGGTGAGCGAGCCGGTGAAGCCCTTGTCGCGCAGGGTCTCCGCCGCCCGCAGCCCGGCGAGCGAGGCACCGACGATCACGATCCGGCCCTCGCGCCGGAGCCACTCGACGTAGGCGTCGCCGTTCACCGGGCACCGCCTCCCCCGCTGCCCGCCCGGCCGGCGACGACGGCCTTCCCGCCGACCCGGTCACCCGCCCGATCACCGTCGGGGTCGTCCACCAGGATCGCCTGGACGGGGCAGGCCGCGACCGCCTGGGCCACGCGTTCGCGCTGGGCGGCGTCGGCGTACGGGTCGTAGAGCAGGGCCTCCTCACCGTGCATGGTGAAGACGTCCGGGGCGAGGAACGCGCACTGCGCGTACCCCTGACAGCGGTTGAGGTCGACGACCACCCTCATCGGGCTCCGCCTTTCGAGGAGGGGCATGTTCTACGCCAGCCTCCGACACCTGCGCCGCCCGCGCCCGCCGGAACTGGCCCGTCGGGGTGACCGGGGCGGTGGTCCGGGCCGTCCGCGGGCGGCCCGGACCTCCGGTCCCGCGGCCCCGGCCGGCGGGCGGTCGCTGTCAGCGGGCTCCAGTAGCGTCCCGGGCATGGATACCGCAACGACCACCACGCCGTACGACATGACGCTGGATCACCCCGACCCCTGCGGCCACCCCGCGCTCGACGGCGCGCCCGTCAGCCGGATCACCGGCCCGCTGCGCGAGGCGCTCATCGGCCTGGCCGCCCGGCTGGACCCGCTCGCCGCCGCGGCCGATCCGGACGGCTCCGTCTGCGACGCCCTGCGGCTGATCGTGGGCGCGGCCTACGACACCGCCGAGCCGGGCGAGCGGCCGGGCCTGCTGTACGTCACCCCCGCCGTCGCGGAGCTCGGGCGGCGGCCCGTCTGGCTGGAGCGGGACCGGCCGGGCGGGCCGATCACCGCCCGCTTCCCCGCGGACCGCTGAGCCGCGGTCAGGGGGGGTGCCGGCGGCCTCGGGGCGGGGGCGGGCGCCGTGACGGGGGGGCGGGGGCGCCGGGGCGCGGGCCCCGTACGACCTCACCGCCCCCGGCCGGGCCGGGCCCGGTCAGAGCTTGGGCTGGGCGCTCAGCCAGAGCCGGGCGGCGTTGATCTCCTGGGCGGGCCGGTCCCAGAGCCCGGCGATGTGCTCGGCGAGGTCCTTCACGTCGGTGAAGCCCTCGAACTTCGCGTTCGGGCGCTCGGCCCGCATGGCGTCGTGCACCAGGGCCTTGACGACCAGGATGGTGGCGGCGGCGCGCGGGCCCTCGTCCCCGCCCGCCTTGCGGAAGGCGTCGGCGAGGGCGAGCGTCCAGGCCTCGGCGGCGGCCTTGGCGGCCGCGTAGGCGGCGTTGCCGGCGGTGGGCCGGCTGGCCCCCTCGGCGCTGATCAGGACGAACCGGCCGTTGGTGCTGCGCTCCAGGGCGCCCTGGAAGGCGAGCGAGGTGTGCTGGACGGTGCGGACGAGCAGGTTCTCCAGCACGTCCCAGTCCCCGAGGTCGGTCTCGGCGAAGGTGGCGGAGCCGCGCCAGCCGCCGACGAGGTGGACCAGGCCGTCGACGCGGCCGAACTCCTTCTCCGTGCGGTCGGCCCAGGCGCGGGTCGCGGCCGGGTCGAGCAGATCGACCGTGTCCCCGGTGACGCTGGAACCGCCGTGCGCGGCGCGGGCGGCGTCCACCGCCTGCGCGAGCCGGGCCGCGTCCGCGTCGGAGGCGACGACCGTGGCACCCGCCTCGGCGAGCCGCAGCAGCGCCGCCCGGCCCGCGGGACCGGCGGCGCCCGCCACCGCGACGACCGCGCCCTCCAGCGGCCCCTTGCCCATGCTCGTGTTCACAGATCTCCTTCTGGTTCCGGTGGCCGTCGGCGGATCCGGTGCGACCGCCCCGCCGATCGCGATCCGCGCACGTTCGGTGGCCATGCGTGACGGCGATCCTATGCCCCACCATGCGGACGGCGGACGCACCGCCACCGGCGCGTACGTCCCCCCGTCGCCCGTCCGCGACGCCCGCCGGGGGCCGCCCGCAAAGTGACCGCTCGGTAAGTTGTTGTGTCCAGGACCTTGACGCACCCCGCGCCGCTCGGGATTCTCAGGTGCACCGGCACGTACGGGCCCGCGCCAGGTCCCTCCCCTCCCCCCGGTGGCGGTCCCGGCGCGCGACCCGGCCTGCCCACGTGCACCTTCCCCGACGTCTCCCCCACGAGCAGAGGTGTGTCCATGCCCGGGCATCTCGTGCGCCGCCGCGCTCTCACGTCCCTCCTGTCCCTGCTGTTACTCCTCGCCGCCTCACTGGCCGGCGCCGTGCCCGGGCCCGACGCCCGGGCCGCCGGCGGCGGCTGGTGGGAGCCGGGCGCCCGGCCCGCGCCGGACTCGCAGATCAACGTCACGGGCGCGCCGTTCACCGGCACCGACGCGGCCGGCCGGGTCCGCGGCTTCGTCGACGCGCACAACCACCTGATGTCGAACGAGGGTTTCGGTGGCCGGCTGATCTGCGGGTCGGTCTTCTCCGAGCAGGGCGGCGCGGCCGAGGCGCTCAAGGACTGTCCCGAGCACTACCCCGACGGCGCCGGCGCCCTGTTCGAGAACGTCACCGGCGGGGCGAACGGCCATCACGACCCGGTGGGCTGGCCCACGTTCCGCGACTGGCCGGCCAACGACTCGCTGAGCCACCAGCAGAACTACTACGCCTGGGTGGAGCGCGCCTGGCGGGGCGGCCAGCGCGTCCTGGTCAACGACCTGGTGACCAACGGGCTGCTCTGCTCGCTCTACCCGTACAAGGACCGCGGCTGCGACGAGATGACGGCCATCCGGCTGGAGGCGCAGAAGACCTACCAGCTCCAGGCCTACGTCGACCGGATGTACGGCGGCCCGGGCAAGGGCTGGTTCCGGATCGTCACCGACGCCCAGCAGGCCAAGGACGTCATCACCCAGGGCAAGCTCGCGGTCGTCCTGGGGGTGGAGACCTCCGAGCCGTTCGGCTGCAAGATGATCCTCGACATCGCCCAGTGCGACGAGGGCGCCATCGACCGCGGCCTGGACGAGCTGTACGCGCTCGGGGTGCGCAGCATGTTCCTGTGCCACAAGTTCGACAACGCGCTGTGCGGGGTGCGCTTCGACGAGGGCACCATCGGCACGGCGGTCGCCACCGGCCAGTTCCTGTCGACGGGCACCGTCTGGGCCACCGAGGAGTGCGCCGGGCCGCAGCACGACAACCCGATCAACGGCGCGAGCGGACCGCGCTGCAACACCCGGGGGCTGACCCGGCTGGGCGAGTACGCGCTGCGCGGCATGATGAACCGGCACATGATGCTGGAGCTCGACCACATGAGCGTCAAGGCGGCCGGGCGGGCGCTGGACATCCTGGAGTCCGCGCGCTACCCGGGGGCGATCTCCAGCCACAGCTGGATGGACGCGCAGTGGACCGAACGGCTGTACCGCCTCGGTGGTTTCGCCGCCCAGTACGCCCACTCCGCCGAGGGCTTCGTCGGCGAGGCCCGGCGGACCAAGGACCTGCGCACCCGGTACGGCGTGGGCTACGCGTACGGCACCGACATGAACGGCGTCGGCGGCTGGCCGGGCCCGGTGGGCGAGGGCGCGCCGAACGCGGTCCGCTACCCGTTCCGCTCGGCCGACGGGCAGAGCACGCTGGAGCGCCAGGTCACCGGCGACAAGGTGTGGGACCTCAACAAGGACGGGCTCGCGCACAACGGCCTCGTGCCGGACTGGATCGAGCAGATGCGGCTCAGCGGCGGCCAGGACGTGGTGGACGACCTGATGCTCGGCGCCCAGTCCTACCTCGACACCTGGCGGGCCACCGAGCGCCACCGTCCGGCGGTGAACCTCGCGCCGGGCGCGACGGCCAGCGCCAGCTCCGCCGAGTGGAACCCGTTCACGGGCTACCAGGCGGGCCGGGCGATCGACGGCTCCCGCGACACCCGCTGGGCCAGCGACTGGAACGACGCCCAGTGGCTGCGGCTGGACCTCGGATCGACGCGCACCCTGTCCTCGGTCACCCTGGACTGGGAGGCCGCCTACGCCCGCGAGTACCGCATCGAGGTGTCCGCCGACGGCGCCGCCTGGCGGACCGTCTGGTCCACGGCCACCGGCGACGGGGGCCTCGACACCGCCCGCTTCGACCCGGTGACCGCCCGCTACCTGCGGGTCCAGGGTGTCAAGCGGGCGACCCGCTGGGGCTACTCCCTCTACGAGGTCGGCGTCTACGGCACCTGATCCGCGCGGCCCGGGCGGAGCGGTCAGTTTTCGAGAAGCGACCGCCCGGGCTGTTTCTCTAGCATGGGACACGTCCCCAGCAGGAGAAGTACGAGAGGAACCCGTCATGAGCGCCGCGACCGCCAAGAACGCCAAGTCCGCCGAGACCGCCGGCGCGAAGTACGACGGCTTCTCCGAGGACGAGAAGAGCGCGATGAAGGAGCACGCCAAGGAGATGAAGGCGGCCGCCAGGCGCGGGGCCAAGGCGGACACCGAGGGCGAGGTGCTGGCGAAGATCGCCGAGATGGCGGAGGCGGACCGCGTCCTCGCCGAGCGGGTGCACGCGATCGTGAAGGCCGCCGCGCCGGAGCTGACCGCGAAGACCTGGTACGGGATGCCCGCGTACGCCCGGGCCGGCAAGGTGGTCTGCTTCTTCCAGAGCGCGGAGAAGTTCAAGAGCCGGTACGCGACGCTGGGCTTCAGCGACCAGGCCTTCCTGGACGAGGGCGCGATGTGGGCCACCTCGTACGCGCTGGTCGAGCTGACCGCCGAGGTCGAGGCCCGGATCACCGAGCTGGTGAAGAAGGCGGCCGGCTGAGCAACGGCCCCGGCAGGACGATCGAGGCGCTCGCCCCCGGCCGGGGGGGGGCGGCTGGCGCCGGTGGTGGGGGGGGGGTGGGGGGGCGCTGGTGGTCGGTTTGGGGGGGGGGTTCGGGTGAGATGGGGGTGGGTTCCGGGGGCACGGGGGTCGCGTGGGGTCGGGGCGGGTTCCCGG